>NZ_RZSJ01000950.1:0-1225 GCF_003998025.1 Mesorhizobium sp. M8A.F.Ca.ET.021.01.1.1 | reverse complement strand
ATCCCGCCGCTGCTGGTCATCTTCTTCTGGTATTCCGGCGTGCTCGCCGGAATACCAGAAGAAGATGACCAGCAGCGGCGGGATGTTGCGGAAAATCTCGACATAGACCGTGCAGATCTTCTGGATCAGCCAGTTCTGCGACAGGCGACCGATGCCGATGATGAAGCCGATAATGGTGGCGGTGATGATGCCGGCGGCGGCAACGATGATGGTGTTGATCAGGCCGACGACGATGGCGCGGCCATAGGTCGAGTCCGACGTATAGGCGATCGGCGTGTCAGATATGTCGAAGCCGGCGCGCCCCTTGAGGAAGCCGAAGCCCGAGGCGATGTGCAGGCGCTGCAGATTGTCGATGACGTTCTGCACGATCCACCAGATGGAGCCGAACAACAAGACGACGACCAGCGTCTGGAAGAAGAGGCTGCGTATTCTCGGATCATTGACGAAGGAGCCGCGGCTCGGCTCCTCGCGTAGGATTTCCTGCGATGCCATGTCACGTCCCCTGTGAAAGAGAAACCGGAAGGCAGGTGCCTGCCTTCCGGATCACATTTCGATCAGCGGATCGGCGGAGCGTATTGCAGGCCGCCCTTGGTCCACAGCGCGTTGATGCCACGGGCGATCTTCAGCGGGCTGCCCGAACCGACATTGCGGTCGAACATTTCGCCGTAATTGCCGGTGGCCTTGACGATGTTGACGACCCAGTCGTTGGAGACGCCGAGATCGGTGCCGATCTTGGTGTCGGCCTCCTGGCCGAGCACGCGCTTGATCTCCGGGCTGGCGGAGTTCTTCATCTCGTCGACATTGGCCTTGGTGATGCCGAGCTCCTCGGCGTCGAGCAGAGCGAAATAGGTCCACTTGACGATGTGGTACCACTGGTCGTCGCCCTGGCGAACGGCAGGTCCGAGCGGCTCCTTCGAGATGATCTCGGGCAGCACGACGTGATCGGCCGGCGAGCCGAGCGTCAGGCGAATGCCGTAAAGGCCCGACTGGTCGGTGGTGTAGACGTCGCAGCGGCCGGCATCATAGGCGGCGTTGACCTCTTCCAGCTTCTCGAAGACGACCGGATTGTACTCCATCTTGTTCGCCTTGAAGTAGTCGGCGAGGTTGAGCTCGGTGGTCGTGCCGCTCTGCACGCAGACGGCGGCGCCCGAAAGCTGCAGCGCCGAATTGACGCCCGGCAGCTTCTTGGCGTTGATCATGAAACCCTGGCCGTCATAGTAGGTCG
>NZ_RZSJ01000094.1:0-14170 GCF_003998025.1 Mesorhizobium sp. M8A.F.Ca.ET.021.01.1.1 | reverse complement strand
GGGTGGGGCGCCGGACCGGGAGGGCACCGTCTGCAGGCCGGGGCAGGCCGGACGGGATTATTGGCCGCAGCGGTCATGAACAGCCGCGGCGATTTTCAATTTTCAGAGCAGCATCAACTGCTCCTGGTCCTTGCCGGCGGCCACGAACTGGTCAGTCCGCAACGTGCGTCGCTCCGCATTGAGGCCGAGCCGCTTGGCGGTGATTTCGAAGCGCCGGCCGATCTGCCAGGCATAGGGGCCGGCGCCCTTCATGCGCTTGCCCCATTCCGAATCGTAGTCCTTGCCTTCGCGCATCGAACGGATCAGCGACATGACGTGGCGATAGCGGTCGGGATAGTGGCGCAGAAGCCAGTCCTTGAAGATCGGGCTGACCTCCAGCGGCAGGCGCAGCACCACATAGCCAGCTTCGCGCGCTCCGGCATGGTGTGCCGAGTCGAGGATGCGTTCCATCTCCTGGTCGGTCAGGCCCGGAATGATCGGCGCCACCATCACCGAAGCCGGAATGCCGGCATCCGAAAGCTGCCTGATCGCTTCCAGCCGCTTGGTCGGCGTCGAGGCGCGGGGTTCCATCGTCCTGGCCAGCATGCGGTCGAGCGTCGTCACCGACAGCGCCACCTTGGCGAGCCCGCGCTCGGCCATGCGCGACAGAATGTCGATGTCGCGCACCACCAGGGCCGATTTGGTGACGATGCCGACCGGATGACCGCGTGCCTCCAGCACTTCGAGGATCTCGCGCATGATCCGGTACTGCTTCTCGATCGGCTGGTAGGGATCGGTGTTGGTGCCGATGGCGATGGTGCGCGGCTGGTAGCCGTCCTTCGACAACTCCTTGTCGAGCAGGCGTGCCGCGTCCGGCTTGGCGAACAGCTTGGATTCGAAATCCAGGCCCGGCGACAGGCCCATGAACGAGTGTGTCGGCCGCGCGAAGCAATAGACGCAGCCGTGCTCGCAACCGCGATAGGGATTGATCGACCGGTCGAAGGAGATGTCCGGCGATTCGTTGCGGGTGATGATGGTGCGCGGCTTCTCCACCTGCACCTCGGTCTTGAACGGGGGCAGTTCCTCCAGCGAACTCCAGCCGTCGTCGAAGACATGTCGGCTCACGGGTTCGAACCGGCCGGACGGATTGATGCCTGCCGACCGGCCACGGTTGCGGTCCGGACGGACCCGCATGCCGCTCTGCTCGATCATCGCGTTGGCCATTTCGGCTCGTCCTGCTCCGAAGGCAGCAATGTCGGCGCGCATGATCGGTTCCATCTTCGCCCGCTCCCAGGGACTGTCCATGTTCTGTCGAATCGCTCTGCTCATGGAAATTATTCCTATTTTGTTGATGAGAACAAAGCAAGAACTTTTTGTGGTGCGGCGCAAAAACTGGCGTCGGCCAGCGCTTTCCGCTATTCGGCTCATGATGCTCAGTGTTCTCATCGAAACGCATAATGACGAGGAGGGTCTCGCCCGCACGCTGGCGACGCTGATCGGCGGCGCGGTCGAGGGCGTGGTGCGCGATGTCGTCGTCTGCGACACCGGCTCCACCGACCACACGCATCGCGTGGCCGAGCATGCTGGCTGCCACTATGTGGGGAGCGGCGGCATCGCCGCCGGCATTCGCCAGGCCAAGGGTGATTGGCTGCTGTTTCTCGAACCGGGTGCGAGGCTGGTGGAGGGCTGGATCGACGCGGTTGTCGCCCATACCGCCAGGCAGACAATGGCCGCCCGGTTCTCGCGGGCGCGGGGCAGCCGTCCGCCGTTCCTGGCCCGGGTCTTTTCGGCAAACCGTGCGCTCGCCGACGGCCTGGTGATCAGCAAGCGGCAGGCGGCATCTCTGTCCAAGAATGCCGGCAGCTCCGAGGCGTTGGCGCGCGGTCTGGCGACAAAGAAGCTCGACGCCGAGATCTGGGCGGCGCCGCCGAGGCAGAGGTGATTTTTTGCGGCTGCTCTGTCCATTGTGCGTTGCACAAAAACTGACGCGCGGGTAACTTTCCGACAAGGCGGGTGAATTGGGTTTGGGTCATGCCGGAACGGCAGGCTCCGACATTGCGTCGGCGCTGCATCATACCCTTGAGGATCCCCATGAACCTTTCGACCACTGACAAGTCCGGCACTGCCAGTCTCGAGGCCATTGCACGCAATGGCAGCCTGCTGCGCCGCATCGCCGTGGGCATCCCGACCTATCTGAAGGACCTGCGCGAAAACCCTGCCTGGCTGCCGATGTTCGTTCTGGCGCGTACCATCCCCGGCCGCCGGATGCATTGGCTGGGCGCGAAGCGCACTCGTCCGGCTGACAATGTCCGGGATACGATGTTCAGGGGCGTTCAGCGCGAGGCCGTCGTCGACGCGTTGCGGTCGGACGGGTTGTTCTCAGGGCTGATCCTGCCGCCTGATATCCACGAGGAGATTGCCAGCTTCGCCCGGCGCACGCCCTGCTACGGCAATTTCGACCGCCGGCTCGAATTCGTGCCCGGCGAACATGCCGAAGCCGAAAAGCGCCTTGGCCGCTCATTGCTGAGCGGCCATTATTTCGAACGCATCCTCGACTGCCCGGCGGCACTCGCCATACAGCGCGACCCGCTGCTTCTCGACATCGCCGCGCACTATCTCGGCGGCCAGGCGAAACTGATCACGACACGCGTCTGGTGGAGTTTTCCTACCGGCGAGGCGTCCGACGCCGACAAGAACCTTGCCTCGCTCGGCAAGTATCATTTCGATCTCGATGACTGGCGGATGTTGAAATTCTTTTTCTACCTCAAGCCCGTCGACGCCGAGACCGGTCCGCATGTCTATGTCAGGGGAAGCCACAGGCGCCGCGCCATAAGGCATCAGCTCACCCTTCTCGTCGGCCATCCCGCCAAGGATGTGCTGGACGTGTATGGCGAGCAGAGCCCGGTGACCCTGACCGGAGAGGCTGGCCTCGGCTTCGTCGAAGACCCCTTCGGTTTCCACATGGGCACGGTGCCGGCACGCACGCCACGGCTGATGATGGAAGTTGGCTTCGGCGTCTCCAAGCCGTCGCGCCGTCGTTTCCATGGCGAGCCGGTCATCCGCTGAAGGCAGGTCAGGCGAAGCTCATCTCGACCGGCATCCAGCGAAGGCGACGCCTGGCTTGCCGCTCAGCTCTGTTTTCCCAGTCGAAGTCGACCAGGACCGATTCTCCGGTGAACGCCCTGTGATCGTCCAGGGCGTTGACGATCAGGATGGCCCTGGCCTCGTCATTTTCCCCGGCGATCGCGGCGGCATAGACGCCGCATTCTCGGCAAATCAGATAGTCGGCGGTCTCCAGTCCGAACCGGTATTTGCGCAATCGCCTTGCGTCCTTGACCGAGATGATCAGCCTGCCGTCAGGATCGGCGACGGCGCGCGCGCCATGCTTTGTGCAGAACGAGCATTGGCAGGCGCGGACTTCGATTTGCGATGGATCCAGCTCGGTCGAAAATCGCAGGCGTATATTGCCGCAATGGCACCCACCAGTGTGCATGGTTCCAGTTTGCACGGCCATATCTGCCTTCTCGTGAACGGTAGGGATCGCCCACGAAGATACTGTCTCCGGCATCCGGTTTGGAATGGCCGTTCGAAGGCGCCCTGCGCTGTTCTGCCTGGCGAACACGGCGTGAAGTCGGCACTTTGCCTAGGCTTTTTAAGGGGCTGATTTGCCGCGCCGCAGATGTTCGTCCAGGCGCGGCAAGATCTCGACGAAGTTGCAAGGCATGTGCCGGTAGTCGAGCTGTGCCTCGATGATGCCGTCCCAGGCGTCCTTGCAGGCACCGGGCGAGCCCGGCAGCACGAAGACGAAGGTGGCGTTGACGACGCCGCCGGTCGCCCGGCTCTGGATCGTCGAGGTGCCGATTTTGTCGTAGGAGATGCGGTGGAACACTTCCGAAAAGCCGTCCATGCGCTTTTCGAAAATCGGCTCCAGCGCCTCGGGCGTCACATCGCGGCCAGTGAAGCCGGTTCCGCCGGTGGTGATCACGACGTCGATGGCCTTGTCCCGCGACCACGCCAGGACGGTGTCGCGGATCTTTTCGCGGTCGTCGGTGACGATGTCGCGGCCGGCCAGGATGTGGCCGGCCGCGGTGATGCGATCGGCCAGCGTCTGGCCGGACTTGTCCTCGGCGAGGCTGCGTGTGTCGGAAACCGTCAGCACCGCGATGCGCACCGGAATGAAGGCACGGCTCTCGTCAATCCTGGCCATCTCACTCAGCCTCCGACGCCATGCTACGCGTTGCCGCGACGAACCAATCGGGCTGGCGGCCGCGGATCTCGGCCGCCGCGCGCTTGGCGACATTGCCGGTCTCGAACAGGCCGAAGCACGTCGCGCCCGATCCGGACATTCGTGAAAAACCCGATCCAGCCTTATCAAGCCATGAAAGCGCCCTGCCTATGGTGGGCTGCATCGCAAGGGCTGGCTGCTCGAGATCGTTGCGGGTCACCTCCAGCCAGTTGCGCAGGCTGTGAAACTCGATGCTGCGCGGCAGCGGCGGCAGTGGCTCATTGTCGCGACGGGACAGTGAAGCGAAGATTTCCGCTGTCGAGACGGGCGTTCCCGGATTGACCAGCACCAGACCCAGCGCCGAAAAATCCGGCACCATCGACAGCTCCTCACCGATGCCGCGCGCCACCAGCGGCTTTGCCGCCAGGCACATCGGCACGTCGGCGCCTAGCGAAAGACCGATCCGCGCCAGTTCGGTGCTGTCGATGTCCAGGCCCCAGCTCTCCGCCAGCCCGCGCAGCACGGCCGCCGCGTCGCTCGACCCTCCGCCCACGCCGGACGCGACCGGAAGGTTCTTTTCGAGCCTGATGGTCACGGGCGGCGTGCTCCGAATGCCGGCGGCCTGCCGCAACGCATCGCGTGCCTTCAGCACCAGATTGCCGCCATCGAGCGGGACGTCCGCCGCATAGCGGCCGGACACGCTGAAATCGTCGGCTTCAGCCGGCGCGATCTCGATCCTGTCGCCAAAGCGCGTGAACACAGCTAGGCTTTCGATGAGATGGTAACCGTCGGGGCGCCTGCCGGTGACGTGCAAAGCAAGATTTATCTTGGCGGGTGCCGCCCAGGTCCGGACACGCGGACCGGATTCCACAGTCTCTATTGCGAGTGAAATGAGGGTCAGTCCTTGGCCAGCCGGTATTCGCCGGTCTTCGGATCCTTGACCAGCGTTCCCATCGCGCCGTTGGCCGCCTGTTTTTCGGTCCGCCGCACCTTGGCCGTCACGCGCTCGGCCTCGCGCAGGAAGGTGCGGTAGCCGAAATAGGCGGCGACGCCGACGACGGCGAAGAAAATGAGCTGCGGCATGTCAAAACTCCTACCACGCTGGGCCGGTAAGGGCGGCCGGTCGGGTCTTTCGGGCAACCATGCTAGACGCTTTCATGGCTTTTTCAAAGCCCGAAGCGCGCCCACAATGCGCGCTCTTCCGCCGCATCGATGACGCCGCTGGCGGCAGCCGCGGCGATATCGGGCGCTGAAAAGCCCTTGTTCGAGCCGAACAGGCCGAAGCGGCCGAGGAAACCGCGCGGCGCCGAGACCAGCCTGAGCTGGGTCTTCGGCCCGAAGCGGGTCTTCAGCACCGTGCGCATGTCGCCGAGTGCATCCACGAGGCCGAGTTCCAGGCCTCGCTTGCCGGTCCAGAACAGCCCGGTGAACAGATCCGGATCGTCCTTGAGCTTCGTGCCGCGCCGCTCCTTGACCAGATCGATGAAAGTCTCGTGCACTTCGAGCTGCAGCGCTTTCAGCCGCTCGACGTCTTCCTTCTTCTCCGGCTTGAACGGGTCGAGCACCGCCTTGTTCTGGCCGGCGGTGTGGACGCGCCGCTCGATGCCGATCTTCTTCATCAGCTCCGGAAAACCGAACGAGGCCGACACCACGCCGATCGAGCCTACGATGGACGATGGGTCGGCGAAGATCTCGTCGCCGGCGACAGCGATCATGTAGCCGCCGGAGGCCGCGACATCCTCGACGAAGACCAGCACTTTTTTATTCTTCTCGACCGCAAGGTCATGAATGCGCTTGAAGATCAACCGCGACTGCACCGGCGAGCCGCCGGGGGAGTTGATCGAGATCGCGACCGCCGGCGCGTCGAAGGAAAACGCTTTTTCGATCAGTCCGGCGGTGGAAGCAAGCGACAGGCTCGGCCGGAACTGGCCGCCGCCGGCCATGATGGTGCCGTGCAGCCGGATGACCGGAACGGTGACGACGGTGGAGCGCCAGGACTTCGGCAGCAGACGGTTGAAAAGACGTTTCACGATGACGTGGTCTCCGGCGGTGGTTGCAGGCATGTAGGGATTTCCCGGCCAACGGCAATGTGCAGGGCCGCGAACAGCTCAATCTCCGAACAGCGAGGCGAGCCCGTTGGTGATCATTTCGCTGCGCTCGTCGGGGCCGTTGCCCGATCGCGCGTGAAGCATCAGGGGCGGACGGATGGCGAGCTTTCCCCGTGCCCCAAGTGCTGCCCGCACGACAATGCGGATTGCCGCAGCGTCCGGGCGAGGGTGCACGGCGAGCATCTCGGCTTCGCCGAAGCGGCCTGAAATCGCGTCGAGAATGGAGCCGAGCTGTTCGGGCCGGGCGATGACGGCAAGCCCGCCGCGCGGCCTGACAACCGCCGCCGCGCTGCGGATCCAATTTTCGAACAGCCCGTCCTCCATGACATGGGCTTCCTTTCTTAGCTGCTCGGGAGTGGCGCGGTCCCGTGCAGCGTTGAAAGGCGGGTTCATGATGACGAAGTCGAAATCATTGTCGGCAAGGCCGGTGGCGGCCCGGGCCCGGCCCGACACGGTGACATCGGCCACAAGCACGGCCGCGCGATCGCTGAGATGCGCGTTGCCGGGATGGGCAAGCGTGGCCGCCGCGAAGGCCGCCATCTCGGGCGCGCGTTCGACCAGCACAGCCTGGGCGCCTGGACAGCGCGACAGCACCGCCAGACCGGCAGCACCCGCGCCGGCTCCGAAATCGGCGAGCCGTCCGCCAAAGGAGGATGGCACGGACGCGGCCAGCATCATCGCATCCATCCCGGCGCGATGGCCGCCATGCTTGGGCTGCACCAGCCAGAACCGGCCGCGGTGGAAGGCGTCGACCGTATGGGCCGGCGTATCCGTGGCAAGGGCGGCTGGCGCGGCCGACATTATTTCCCCCGGATCTCGTTTGCGATGCCGGCATCGGTCAGGATGCGGCGCGCTGCGTCGGCCTGGTCGGCATCGACCATGACGCGTCGCGGCAGGATACCGAGCGAGCCGTCGAGCACGCTCATGTTCTGGTCGGCGACGAAGCAGCCGATGCCGGCATCGCGCATCAGCGATTCGACAAAGGAGATGATGACGGCGTCGTTGGTGCGGATGAGCTCTATCATCGCAAGAAACTCGCAGGTTGCGGCGTGCATGTAAACGTGCGGCCGCATTCCCGCATTTCCCGGCGTTGACACGCTGTCGCCGCCGCCGCGCCAATTCGCCACTTGCCGTGGCCGTGTCCGCCGCCCTAGAGTCCATGCCGGGACTAAGGGTGCCGTCGCACGCGTTATACCAAGACGGGAGTGATTGTCGTGGGTGTCGTTCTCAACATCGAAAACGGGAAGCGGGAGCCCGCCTCCATCAAGGATCTGATCGATCTGACGGCGACCGATATGGGGCGCGTCAACGAGCTGATCCTGTCCAAGGCCGGCTCCGACGTCGAGATGATTCCCGAGGTTGCCAACCACCTAATCTCGTCCGGCGGCAAGCGGCTGAGACCAATGCTGACGCTGGCCGCGGCGCAGATGTTCGGCTATGCCGGCGAGGGCCACGTCAAGCTCGCCACTTCGGTCGAGTTCATGCATACGGCCACGCTCCTGCACGACGACGTCGTCGATGAAAGCGGCATGCGGCGCGGCAAGAAGACCGCCCGCATGATCTGGGGCAACCAGGCCAGCGTTCTGGTCGGTGACTTCCTGCTCGGCCAGGCCTTTCGCATGATGGTCGATGTCGGCTCGCTCGAAGCGCTCGACATACTGTCGAGCGCCGCCTCCATCATCGCCGAGGGCGAGGTGATGCAGCTCGCCGCCGCCAAGAACCTCGAGACCACCGAGGACGAGCACTTCGCCGTCATCAAGGCCAAGACCGCCGCGCTGTTTTCGGCCGCCGCCGAGGTTGGCCCGGTCATCGCCCAGGCGACCCGCAACGATCGCGCGGCGCTGCGCTCCTACGGCATGAATCTCGGTCTTGCCTTCCAGCTCATCGACGACGCGCTGGACTATGGCGGCACCAGCAAGGATCTCGGCAAGAATGTCGGCGACGATTTCCGCGAGGGCAAGGTCACCTTGCCGGTCATCCTCGCCTACCGGCGCGGCAGCAAGGCCGAACGCACCTTCTGGAAGCGTGCCATCGAGGACAATGTCACCGATGACGCCGGGCTGGAAAAGGCGATCGGCCTGATGACCCGCCACGGCGCCATTGCCGACACCATCGGGCGCGCCCGCCATTTCGGCGAGATCGCCCGCGACGCGCTGGCGCCGCTGGAAGAGACACCGCAGAAATCGGCGCTGGTCGATGTCATCGACTTCTGCATCAGCCGGGTGAACTGAGAAGACCGGCTTTCACGGGGCTCCTATCGGTTGCGCCAGTGGAGAGACGCCTGTGAATTCGCCCCTTCCGTCTCGACAAGCGGCCTTGCCGCAAATTATCTATAAATCATGGCAAAGGGCACGGACGACACCATAGCGGTGCGCATCAGCAAGGTACTGGCGGACCGCATCATCTCCGGCGCGATCGAGCCGGGGGCGAGGCTGCGGCAGGATCATGTCGCCGAGGAATTCAACACCAGCCATGTCCCCGTGCGCGAGGCGTTCCGCCGCCTCGAGGCGCAGGGCCTGGCCGTCAGTGAGCCGCGCCGTGGCGTGCGCGTCGCTGCCTTCGATCTGGGCGAGGTCAAGGAAGTCGCCGAAATGCGGGCCGCACTCGAAGTGCTGGCACTGCGCCACGCCGCGCCGCACCTGACTTCGGCCATTCTCGACCAGGCCGAGGAGGCGACCAAGGCCGGCGACAAATCCCGCGACGTCAGGTCGTGGGAGGAGGCCAATCGTGCCTTTCACCGGCTGATCCTCGCACCATGCGGCATGCCGCGCCTGCTTGCCACCATCGACGACCTCCACGCGGCAAGCGCCCGCTTCCTGTTCGCGGCATGGCGCTCGGAATGGGAGACGCGCACCGATCAGGACCACCGGGCGATCCTCGCCGCCTTGCGGCAGGGCAACGCCGAATCGGCCGCGGCAACACTGGGACGGCATGTCCAATGGATTGGTCGCAAGCCGATCAGGACAGCGTCCGGCGCCACGCGCGAAGCTTTCGCGATCGTGGGTTAAGCGACCTTTTCCGAGCTCAGGCTTGCTAAAGATCCAAAAATGTGGATTCGATAATAGATCGAATGCAGAAATTATCTATAATTTTGGATCGATTGAAGGGAAGCCTATGACCAACCTCGCATTCTCGTCCGCAAGACCGTCCTTCAGCCCGCTGCGCCTCCAGCAGCGATCGGTCGGCTGGCAGGCCGGCGCCGTCGTGCTTGGCACGCTCTTCCTGGCGCTATCCTCCTACATCGAGGTGCCGATGGTGCCGGTTCCGGTGACCATGCAGACCTTCGCCGTGACGTTGATCGGCGCACTCTATGGCTGGCGGCTTGGCGCGGTGACGATCGCCGCTTGGCTGGTCGAAGGCGCTGTCGGCTTTCCTGTCCTGGCCGGGGGAGCTGCCGGCATGCAGCACTTCGTCGGCCCTACGGGCGGCTATCTCTTCGCTTTCCCGGTTGTCGGCGCGCTTGTCGGCTGGCTGGCCGAACGCGGCTGGAACGGCAACAGGGTCGTGCTCGCCTTTATTGCCATGCTGCTCGGCAATCTTGCCTGCCTGGTGCTCGGAACGGCCTGGCTTGCCGTCATGATCGGCGCCGAGAAGGCCATCACCCTCGGCTTCGTGCCGTTCATCGTCGGCGGATTGCTGAAGTCGGCGCTTGGCGCCGCGACGCTGATGGCGCTTCCGCGCGGCAAGATGAACCTGCCGACGCCGTGACGATCAGGCTTCGCGCCCATCATCTCCTTTGCCTGCTCACCTATGTGGGCAAGGGATACAGTCCCGCTTTCACCGCCAATTATGACGGGATCGCGGAGCGCCTGAGCCGGGGCGAGGACATCCTCCTCGTTACCGGACCGGACGACATCTGCGCCCCGTTGCTTGGCGAGCCGGATCCGCACTGCTTGCGCGACAGCGCGGCCGGGCGAGACCGGCAGGCAAGGGATGACGTGGAAGCGCTGCTGGCTCGGCCGATCCGTGACGGCGTCCGCCTCGATCTCGATGCCACGATCCTGATGCGGCTACGGCAGGCGTTTTCGGCCGGCCACGTGCGCAAGGCTTGCGTGGGCTGCGAATGGAACGGGCTGTGCGGCGCGGTGGCAAGCGGTGGTTATCGCGATACGCGGCTGCAACGGCCTGTTGACGCGCAAAACTGTCCCATTTAGCCATGGTTTGTTAATCGGGTGACCCGATTGTGAATTTCGGGTAGATTGAAGCGCGACCCCAAAAAGGCCATGCTTTGCCCGGAAAGATCGAGTCTGGGTCGATCCCGCTGACGCGGAGATGGCGCCTGGCTGAAAGGGATATGATGCAGCAAGGACGTGCGCGCTGGCTGACAAGGCTGGCAATTGTGACGGGCATGGCGATCTCGGCTTTGCCGGCCTATGCCAAGCAATCAACCGAACCGGTCAAGATCTCGTCGTTCTCGGGCGCCTACCTGGCTGCCCGGATCGCCGAAGGCGACAACGACCTCGACAGCGCCATCGCGTACTACAAGCAGGCCTTGGCTTTCAATCCGAGCGACACCGCACTGCAGCAGAGCCTGATGCTGTCGCTGATCGCGCAAGGCCGCTTCGACGAATCGCTGGTCTATGCCGACAAGCTCAAGGAAGTGCCCGATGTCGAGCGCTTCTCGCGCCTGGCGCTGGCGGTCGATTCCTTCCACAAGAAGGATTTCACCAAGGCGCAGTACTGGCTGAAGCTGTCGCTGGAATCCGATCTCGACCGGCTGATCTCCGGCGTCATGTCCGGCTGGGCCGAACAAGGTGCCGGCCAGGCCAGCGAAGCGATGGCTTCGATCGACAAGCTGCAGGGGCCGGACTGGTTCGGTCTGTTCAAATCCTTCCACCGCGCCCTGATCGCCGATGCCGCCAACATGCCTGAAAAGGCGGAGGCGATCTACGCCGCGACGATGCAGGATACCGCCGCCGGCGGTGCGGCGCCTGAAACCTGGATGCGCAACGCGCAGGCCTATGCCTCGTTCCTGGCCCGCAAGGGGGACAAGGCCAAGGCGATCTCGGTGCTCGACCAGGCCGAGGCATTTTCGCCGGGCAAGCTGGAAATCGTCGCCCTGCGCGCCAGGATCAGCAAGGGCGACAAAATCGCGCCCTTCGTGTCCGGTCCGTCCGACGGTGCGTCCGAAATCCTGCTCGATCTTGCCACCGCGCTCAACCGTGGCGGCGGCGAGCCGTTCGTGCGCCTGTATTTGCAATATGCCTTGGCCCTGAAGCCGGACAGCGACGCGGCCCTGGTGCAGCTCGCCGCCGTCGCCGAACAGTTGAAGGACGGCGAAGGCGCCATCGCGCTCTATCGGCGTATCCCCGACTCTTCGCCGCTGAAGGAGATTTCGGACCTGCAGCTTGGCCTCAACCTTGCCGATCTCGACCGCCATGACGAGGCGATCACGCATCTCAAGGCCTTCGTCGAAGCCCATCCCGACGACATGCGCGCCTATCTGGCGCTCGGCGGTGTCTACTCCTCGAAGGATGATTTCCGCTCCGCCGCCAATCTCTACGACAAGGCCGTCGAGGTGCTGAAGACGCCGACCGCTGCCAACTGGAACATCTTCTACCAGCGCGGCATCGCCTATGAGCGGCTGAAGGAATGGCCGAAGGCCGAGCCGAATTTCCGCAAGGCGCTGGAGTTGCAGCCAGACCAGCCGCAGGTGCTGAACTATCTCGGCTATTCCTGGGTCGACATGAACACCAACCTGAAGGAAGGCCTGGAGATGATCCAGAAGGCCGTCGATCTCAGGCCGAGCGATGGCTACATCGTCGATTCCCTGGGTTGGGCCTATTTCCGTCTCGGCCGCTTCGATGACGCGGTGCGCGAGATGGAACGCGCGGTCTCGCTGAAGCCGGAAGATCCGGTTCTGAACGACCATCTCGGCGACGCCTATTGGCGCGTCGGCCGCAAGCTGGAAGCGACTTTCCAGTGGAACCAGGCCCGCGACCTGAAGCCCGATCCCGATGTGCTGGCCACCTTGCAGCAGAAGCTGATGAAGGGCCTGCCGCCAATCGAGTCCAACACGGCGCAGGAAACCCCGAAGGTCAAGCCAGAGCCGGTTCCCGCCCCGAAGGGGTGAAAATCGCCTTTTTGACATGCGAACGGGGCTCTTCGGAGCCCCGTTTTCGTTGGACAGGCGCATGGCGTCCCCAGAAGACGCGGCGACGCGCTGGAGCGTCCTCAGAACATCTTTCGATAGACGACGAAGCCCGAGCGTTCGCCGACCTTGTCATAGAGCTTCATCGCCGTGTGATTGGTTTCATGCGTCAGCCAGTACACTCGGCCGGAACCGGCCGTCCGGGCGCGCTCATAGACGCCTTCGATCAGCGCCCGGCCGATGCCTTTGCCGCGCGAGGCCTCGTTGGTGAAAAGGTCCTGCAGATAGCAGTTCGGTGCGATCGCCGTCGTGCTGCGGTGGAGCAGGTAGTGGACGAGGCCAAGCAACTGGCTCCCGCTCTCGGCGACCAGCGCATGGACCGGCTCATAGGCGTCGAAGAAGCGCGACCATGTCATTGCGGTGATCTCGCTCGCCAGCGCCGTCTCGCCTGAACGGCCATAGAACGCGTTGTAGCCGTCCCACAGCGGCAGCCACTGCTCGAAATCGCGGCGCGTGACGGGGCGGATGATGATCGGGCTGAGCATGGCTGAACCTGCTGTGCTTGAAGCGGATGCTTTGTCGAATTGGATCGCGGACCGTGGCGGCGGGCAATGGGCCAGTCGCTGGGCAACGTTTCAACATCGTCCGGCATGCTCACGGCGGCCCGCATCGGACGCGCCTTGCTTGACGCTTCGCCGCCGTGTCTCTAGGACGTGGCCGTTAGCTAGCCTGTGTCGCCGAGGCCATCGTGACGATTGAAATCCCAGCCCATATGCACCCCAGCCGCTCGTTCCAGGGGCTGATCCTGACCTTGCACAATTATTGGGCCGCCTATGGCTGCGTCATCCTGCAGCCTTATGACATGGAGGTTGGCGCCGGCACGTTTCATCCAGCAACGACGCTACGCGCACTCGGACCAAAGCGCTGGAACGCCGCCTACGTCCAGCCTTCGCGCCGTCCCAAGGACGGCCGCTATGGCGAGAACCCCAACCGGCTGCAGCATTACTATCAGTACCAGGTGATCCTGAAGCCCAATCCGCCGAACCTGCAGGATCTCTACCTCGGCTCGCTGGCGGCGATCGGCGTCGACCCTCTGTTGCACGACATCCGCTTCGTCGAGGACGACTGGGAAAGCCCGACGCTGGGCGCCTGGGGTCTCGGCTGGGAATGCTGGTGCGACGGCATGGAAGTATCGCAGTTCACCTATTTCCAGCAGGTCTGCGGCATCGAATGCGCGCCGGTGGCGGGCGAACTCACTTACGGCCTGGAGCGCCTGGCCATGTATGTGCAGGGCGTCGACAATGTCTACGACCTCAACTTCAACGGCCGCGAAGGCGCCGACAAGGTCACCTATGGCGACGTGTTCCTGCAGGCCGAGCAGGAATATTCGCGCCACAATTTCGAATACGCCAACACGGCGATGCTGCTTCGGCATTTCGAGGACGCCGAAGCCGAGTGCAAGGCGCTGCTCGAGGCCGGCGCGCCGGCATCGAACGACAATCTGCCGATGCACAAAATGGTCTTTCCAGCCTACGACCAGTGCATCAAGGCGAGCCACGTCTTCAACCTGCTCGATGCGCGTGGCGTGATCTCGGTCACCGAGCGGCAGAGTTATATCCTGCGGGTGCGTAATCTGGCGAAAGCCTGCGGCGAGGCGTTCCTGAAAACGCAGGCCGGTGGATTGGCGGCGGCCTGAGTCTCAAGCGCCGTTGATCATTTCGAGGGAAGCGCTGATCGGCGGCAGGATCTGGCCGCTCGGACCAGACA
>NZ_RZSJ01000949.1:0-1232 GCF_003998025.1 Mesorhizobium sp. M8A.F.Ca.ET.021.01.1.1 | reverse complement strand
GTGCTGCCACGTGGCCTCGTCTTCAAGGTCGAACTGGCCGACACCGAAGTGCGCGGCTATGTATGCGAGAATTACGGCGCCAAGCTGACACTGCCTAACCGCGGCCCCATCGGCGCCAATTGCCTGGCCAACCCGCGCGACTTCAAGACGCCCTGCGCCTGGTTCGAGGAGAAGGAGACGCCGTGCCGGCTGATCGCGAAATGGTGCGGCAATTTCCATGTCACCGAGATCGGCCATTCGCCGCTCGACGTGGTGGCTTGGCACGGCAACTACGCCCCCTACAAATATGATCTGGCGACGTTTTCGCCGGTCGGCGCGCTGCTGTTCGACCATCCCGATCCATCGATCTTCACCGTGCTGACCGCGCCGAGCGGCGAGGAGGGCACGGCCAATATCGATTTCGTCATCTTCCCGCCGCGCTGGCTGGTGGCGGAAGATACGTTTCGGCCGCCCTGGTATCACCGCAACATCATGAGCGAGTTCATGGGTCTGATCCACGGCCAGTACGATGCCAAGGAGGAAGGCTTCGTTCCCGGCGGCATAAGCCTGCACAATCTGATGCTGGCCCACGGCCCGGATGCGCCTGGCTTCGAAAAGGCCTCGCGCGCGGACCTGAGACCGGTCAAGCTCGACAACACCATGGCCTTCATGTTCGAGACCCGCTATCCGCAGATGCTGACCCGATACGGTGCCGAACTGGAAACCCGGCAGGACAATTATATCGACTGCTGGGCCGACCTGAAGAAGCGCTTCAACGGCACGCCCGAGGGCGACTGGTCTTGAGCGGTAATTCAATGCCGGATCGGCTGGTGCTGTTGGGCTCCAAAGGCGGCCCTGCGCTACGGCCGGGCGGGCCGTGGCCGAGTTCGTCGCTGCTCGAGATCGGCGGGCGGGCCATCGTCGTCGATTGCGGGCTCGGCGTCACGCGCGGCCTTGTCGATGCCGGTGTCAGCCTGAAGGCGCTCGACCTGATCTTCATCACGCATCTGCATTCCGACCATGTGCTGGAACTGGGTCCGCTGATCCACACCGCCTGGACGGCCGGATTGGCGACGCCGGTCAGCCTGTTCGGCCCGCCCGGCACCGGCCATTACTGGCGGCGCTTTTGTCAGGCGATGGAATTCGACATCGAAATCCGCATCGTCGACGAGGGCCGGCCTGATATTCGCGAGCTGGTTTCTGTCGAAGAATTCGGCGAAGGCCATGTGGTCGAGCAGCGCGGCCTGAAGGTG
>NZ_RZSJ01000948.1:0-1234 GCF_003998025.1 Mesorhizobium sp. M8A.F.Ca.ET.021.01.1.1 | reverse complement strand
GACCCAGACCGTCGCGTCCGACCGTGTGCGCTTGAGCAGTTCCGCCACCAGCCGCAGCGCGCCGGAGCCGCCAGGCGCCTGTGCTGCCCGGATACGCGACAGGTCGGCACCCGGACCGAAGGCGAGCTTGGCCATCACCGTGTTGAAAGTGGTATCGCCCGCAAGGCCGAGATAGGTCTTGGTATCCTGTCCCTGCAGCAACCGCTTCTCGGCCTCGCGCACGGCGCGCATGACCGGCGTCTTGCCGTCGCGATCCTTGTAGACGCCGACGCCGAGGTCGACCTTGCCAGGGCGTGGATCGGCGCGATAGAGGCCGATCAGCGCAAGAATCTTGTCGGCGGGAGCTGGCTGCAGGTCTTCGAACATCATTATGGTTCCGTTGGCGCGGCGGAGTGATACGCAAATTGGCTACGTTTCACCAGCGGTTTCGGTGCGCCGGCATGAAAGGCGGCACTGTTGGTACAGCTTCCACCCACTTCAGAGAAAGCATGCTCCATGCTCGTCCGTCTGACCATGATCTGCGCCGGCGCCACGGCGGCGACCCGGAAAGGATCGTTTCCTTCGGATGAACCGCTGGAGCCACGATCGCTGACATTGGCAAACGCGATGCGCGGGACGCTGCGTCGCGCCGACCGTGTGTGGACAGCGCCGGCGCTTCGCGCCCGTCAGACCGCGCAGGCGCTATCGCTGGATGCATCTGTCGATCCGACGCTGGCGGACCAGAACTACGGACGATGGGCAGGCAAGAGCCTTGACGAGGTGGAGGCGCGACAGCCCGACGAGATCGGCGCCTGGCGCACGGATCCGAATGCGGCCCCGCATGGTGGCGAATCGCTGGCCGAGGTTGCCCAAAGGGCGGCTGGATTGATGGATCGATTGATCGCCGAACGTGGTCACACGATCGCAGTAACGCATGCCAGCGTCATCCGCGCCGCGATCCTGCATGTTCTCGGCGCGCCGCTTGCCGCCAGTTGGAAGATCGACGTCGAGCCGCTGAGCATCACGGATTTTCGCAGCGATGGCCACAGGTGGATGCTCCGCGCCTGCGGCGTAACGCTTCCCAAACCGGCAAAACACTTTGGACCAGAGGGCGCCTACGACAACTGAGCGAGGTGAGGGCAGCCGCCGACATATCCTCCAGCGAAGAAAAAATGGCGCCAGCGGGATTAAAGTCCCCACATGCTCCGTAAACAGGGCATGAAACCGTCGATGCCACGCTTTGACATCATAGGAC
>NZ_RZSJ01000947.1:0-1243 GCF_003998025.1 Mesorhizobium sp. M8A.F.Ca.ET.021.01.1.1 | reverse complement strand
GCGATACGCCCGGCTCGCTCCGGTCGCGGTGTTTTGCGTGCTGTTCCTGCTGCCGCTGGATTTCGGCCAACGCGAGCAGATTTCCGTCATTGCCTTGCTGCCATGGCTGGCTCTGTTCTCGGTGCGCGATCACAGAGTGGACTTCCACGCCGGCAGCGCTGCCGAGCAGATCGTTGCGGGTGTAGGCGCCGCTGTCTTCGTCATGATCAAGCCTCCTTACAGTGTGCTGGCGCTGGCGGTGCCGGCCTTGGTGGTTGCGCTGCAACGACGCTCATTGCGTCCGCTTTGGACGACGGAGAATATCGTCGGCGGCATCTTGACCGTCATCTATCTGACTGCGGTCGCAGTCTTCATGCGCCCCTTCTTCACCGATGTCTTGCCGTTGCTGCGTCAGGTCTATCTGCCGATGCGCGCGCCGGTCGTTGATATGTTGACGCTCTGGCCGATCGAAGCGTTCCTGGCAATGGCGGCGACCACGCTCGCAATGGCTCGCCCCGACCGTATTCATCGCGATGCGAAAATACTGCTTCTGGCCGGGACAGCTTATGTCCCCGCTTTCCTCATGATGGGCAAGGGTTGGACCTATCAGGCGCTGCCGTTCCTGACATTTGGCGCCTTGGCGTTCCTGCTCCAATTTGTCCGGCGGCCGCCGTGGCGGGACCTGACCATCTTGGCCAGGACCGGAACCGCGCTCGGCCTGCTTCTCTTGATACTGATCGCCCTTCAGGGACAGGTCTCAGCGCTGTTGCAGCCTCGCGGCGATCTGGACGCGGCTACAGCCGCCATCGCCATCGCCGTCGATCGCCCCACCGTCATGTCGATCGGCTCTCGGCTGCAGGTCGGCAACCCACTCGTGCGGGCGGTCGGTGGCCGCCTTGTCGGTCGTCACCCCTCCGCGTGGATGGTCAGGGATTCCGGGCTGCTGATCGAGGCGGGGAGGGATCCGGTCACACGGAAGGAACTGCAAGCACTGCGGGACACATACATTCTCGATATTGCGAAGGAAGTGACCACCAAACGGCCGGACATCGTCCTTGACGATGGGACGGCGGTACCCAGTGCCCCGGTATTGCTGAAGATCGCGGACAACCCCCCTCCGCCGAGGCCACTTCGCGACAACCCCGCGGTCGCAGAAGCGCTGCGGGGCTACCGCTTGCTGCTCCAGAATGGTTCGGTGACAGTGCTCATCCGCGCCGATACAGCCGCGCGCTAGCAGCTCGTAGCAGGTTCGTCGAACCTGCTA
>NZ_RZSJ01000946.1:0-1244 GCF_003998025.1 Mesorhizobium sp. M8A.F.Ca.ET.021.01.1.1 | reverse complement strand
CTGCAAATCCTTCAGCGCCGCCGTGCCGGAACCAGACAGGGCGGCGATCATTGCGTCGACCGACTTGCCGCTGGTCGACAGCGTCGTCGAGAAATCGCTGGTGCCGCCGATGCCCGCGTCCGGCAACACGCTTGCCAGATCGGCGCCCGCCAGCTTCATCTGTCCGGTGAAAAGCCCCGTGCCCTCATTGTTCTTCAACTCGAACAGGCCGGTCAGCGCCCCGCCGAGGAATTTGGCCTTGAGATCGGCCACGCGGATGCCGTCCGGGTCGAGCTTGAGCGAGAAGGCCGCGTCATAGGCGGTGGCGAGCGGGCCGGCGGCCAGCGAAGCCGTGGTCAGGTCGAGATCGGCCGTGAACGGCAAGCTGGACTTCTGGCTGAACGGCGCCGATGGCCACGCACTGGCCCTGTTACTCTTGCCGGCCTTGTCACTCTTGCCGGCCTTGTCACTCTTGCCGGCATTGTCATTTTTGTCGGCCCCGTTCTTTTCCACGAGAAAAGCGGAATCGCCGAACAGCGCCACCGCCATCGGATCAAGGTCGAGTTCGTCGAGCGCCAGCGCGCCGGCCAGATGCGGCACGCCGTCCTTGCCGTCCACGCCCTGCTTGACATCGAGGTTGATGTCGCCGGACACGGCTGCCTCGTTGATGGCGCCGCTGAGCCCGGAGAGCACCAGCAGGCCGTTGCCATAATCGGCCTGCGCGGCCAGCGATGTCGACATGCCGGCGCCCATGCCGGGCAGGCCGATGCCCGTCGTCATCAGCCATGGCTCGATGTCGGAGGCGTCGAGGTTGACCTTGCCCTTCGCCGTCGGACCTTGCGGCGTGTCGGCGACCGTTCCCTCGAAGCCGGCCTTGAAGTCGTTGCCGGCAAGGCTGAAGCTCGTCGTCAGGCCGCCGCCGAACGTGCCCTTGGCCTGGATATCGGTGCTTGCCTCGCCCAGCATGCCGAGCGGTAGCGCCGGCAAGCCGTAGAGCGCCAGCAAGGCGGTTGCGTCCGGGTTCCTGGCATTGAACGTCAGTGTCACGGGGGCGTCAGAAAGCTTGCCCACCGCGCCCTTCCCCGACAGCGACGCCGAAAACGCCGAGCCGCCGGCCTTACCTTGCCCGCTCATCGCCAGGCCCGTGGAGCCGTCGCCATTGTCGGCGGCACTGGCCACGAGGTCGATGCGCGCATCCTGGAACAGGTCGGGATAAGCGGCGGCGCGGCCCGCGAGCCCCTTCAGCACGGCATTATCAGGATAAT
>NZ_RZSJ01000945.1:0-1262 GCF_003998025.1 Mesorhizobium sp. M8A.F.Ca.ET.021.01.1.1 | reverse complement strand
CGTCGAAACCGTATGTCTCCTGGATCGAGGCGTTGAAACCACCGGCGTCGAGCTTGGTTTTGATGTCGCCGGCATGGACGTCCAGCAATCCGCCGAGCAGGAAGCGGGGCGAGACCATGTAGTCGTAGCCAGCGGTAAGTTCGCCGTAAACGCCTTCACCGCCAATGCCATTCAATGACAAGGGAGCAAAATCGCTGCTCAACTTATGGACGTTGGCTCCGGCGCCTACGCCGAAGCCGACATAAACGCCGCTCCAGTTAAAACCGGATGCCTCTACCGGCTGCACGACGTCGGCCGCATGAGCCGCCGACATCAAAGCCACGACAGAAACCGCGCCGAGAAGAATAGATTTCGCAGTAATGCGAACAAACATAGCCCGTACCCCTAATGAATAAACCCGGGGTGTTCCTAGCAGGGAGTCGGCCAATACAGGTATGACAAAAATGCAACAGCGGGAGGCTAAGTGCCCTTACGGCACACGCTTCGATGGATCCCCTGGGAGGCAGGTTTGGAGCATCATTGCCTAAAGAAAAAGCCCGCCGGAGCGAACCGGCGGGCAAAAGTGTAAGTTGACTTTTTCTGGGTGTATCAGGCCGCGAGCACGGCTTTCGGCTCGACCAGTTCGTAGCCGAGCGCTTCGGCGACCGCGCGGTTGGTGATCTTGCCTTTGTGGACGTTGAGGCCGTTGCGCAAATGATGGTCGTCGACCAGCGCCTTCAGGCCCTTGTCGGCGAGCTGCAGGCCGTAATGCAGCGTTGCGTTGTTCAGCGCATGGGCCGAAGTGACCGGCACAGCGCCTGGCATGTTGGCGACGCAGTAGTGGATAACGCCGTCGACTTCGTAAGTCGGCTCGGCGTGGGTGGTCGCATGAGAGGTCTCGAAGCAGCCGCCCTGGTCGATGGCGACATCGACCAGCACCGAGCCCTTCTTCATGCCGGACAGCATTTCACGGGTGACCAGCTTAGGCGCGGCAGCGCCCGGGATGAGCACGGCGCCGACGACGATGTCGGCCGAGAAGCATTCTTCCTCGAGCGCCTCGACGGTCGAGTAACGGGTGTGGACCCGGCCGGCGAAGAGGTCATCGAGCTGGCGCAGACGCGGGATCGAGCGGTCGATGATGGTGACATCGGCGCCAAGGCCGGCGGCCATGCGGGCCGCATGCAGGCCTACGACGCCGCCGCCGAGCACGGTGACCTTGCCTGGCAGCACGCCGGGCACGCCGCCAAGCAGCACGCCGCGGCCGCCATTGGCCTTCTGCAGCG
>NZ_RZSJ01000944.1:0-1266 GCF_003998025.1 Mesorhizobium sp. M8A.F.Ca.ET.021.01.1.1 | reverse complement strand
TCGCCGGGCTGTTCCTGCTGGGTCTCCACCGGCGCAACCGCGACATCGGGTGAGGATTCTGTCATCGGCAGCGGCGAGGCGAAGGCTTCGTCCTCGACCGGCATCGACTCGACGAGGGCAAGCGCCAGCTGCGCGTTGTCGGGCGTTTCCGACTGGGCAAAGCCCGTCGGCGCCGGCGCGGTCTGCACGACGGAACCCGTATCGGCGCGGGCGAAGCGTTCCGCCGCCGGAGCCGGCATGTCGTTGGACAGGCTGGCCATGACCTGGACGGACGGCACGAGAGACGCCTCGGTGACTTGCTGGGCGGCGGTGGAAATAAGGGGATGGGTGCTGGCTGGGGCCGCCGGCTTTCCCGCACCGGCGAAGGCGGCGGCAAGCTTTGTCGGCGACAGCGACGCTTCCATCAGCTCGAAGCGTTGCTGCGATTTCGACTTCGCCGGCGTTGGTTTGACCTGTGCCACCAGACGCGCGGATTTCTCCGCCTTGGAGGTTACCGCGGCCAGCTTGAAGCAGCTGGCGCCGCACTGTACGGCATGGTCGTGCAGCGCCTGCGCGCCGCCATGTGCATTGGCCATCACGAACGGCGCCGAAGAGCTGAGGAAATGCTGTTTCAGCGGATCGGCGAGAGCGAGAACGCCCGGCATGGACAGCGTCTGCGGCAGGCCTGCCGACGTCGCCGAGAGCGAGGCGCCGACGGAGCTGAGGCCGGCCATGGTGCCGATCAGCCATAGGCCGACGGCAACGCCGACGCCTGGCACAGCGACCCAGGGGACAACCCGTTCAGGGGTGAAGGATGAGGCACGTGACGCTTCGACAGCGGTCTCGCCGCCCCAACGCCTGTCCCCGACAATTTTACGACTCAAGAACGCCATGCAACCAATCTTGCTCCAATCGGCTCCCACGTCCGCGGCTGTGATAGCCGCGACGACCATTCTGTGAGTGATCCCAGGTGGTCCCCGACGCGTTTGCCGCGCCTGTCGTTAGTTGCCGATTGCTTCAAAATATGGACAAAGTTGGTTAACCAATCCCTCTCAAAACCAATCGAGAGACGTGGACTTTGTGCCGAAAAAGGCTCGTCCACGACCATGCACGCGGTATTGCAGCCCTTCCAAGGCTGTTTTGCTGCCTGTTTTTGCCTGTCGAGTCAAGCAAAACAGCCCTCGCTAATCCTTGCAAAAACACGATCGAGCGCTTCCCGCGGCAATGAGGCGCGCCGACAGGCATCGGCCGCGCCGCCGCGAACGCCACCGGGTGCCCGCGACTACT
>NZ_RZSJ01000943.1:0-1282 GCF_003998025.1 Mesorhizobium sp. M8A.F.Ca.ET.021.01.1.1 | reverse complement strand
CCCAGATACGGATGGTCTTGTCGTCGGAGGCCGAGACGAGATTCTCGCCATCGGGCGTGAAGGCGAGATCGGTGACCCGCGCGCTGTGGCCGCCAGTGTCGAGATCGAGGTGGAAATCCGGGGCGTCCTCGGCACGGGCGACCGACGCGGCGACCAAGGCTCCAGCCATGGCGAGCCAGCGGAAGGCACGCATGAGGCGGAGGCTCATCCTTGTCATCGTTATTTGGCTTCAGCCGACGGTCGCCCGCTGCGCACATAGGCTTCGATCGCCGTGGCGAAAGTGGGGGAGCCGGCCTTGCGCTGTTTGTCGACATAGCCGGCAAAGTAACTCCAGAAGGAGACGGCATAGTCGCGGAAATAGGCGTCGGTCACCTTGCGCGAACACAGGTCGCCATCGACGCAGAAGGACAGCCGGTTGAGGAAATAGACGATGCGGTCGAAATTCTCGCCGAAGTCGGCGAGCGGCATGTCGCCACCGGAAGCGCTCATCGCCTCGATGCCGATACGTTGCCGGAATACCTGCTCCTCGGTCGGCGAAGGGTTGGCGCTGAGCAGATTGTCGTATTTGGAATTGAGGGCCGCGAGGCGATCCTTGAGCGCTCGTTGCGCCTGCTGATAATCCTTTGTCTCCCAAAGCTCGACCAGGGACATGGTCTGCTCCACGCGCTTCTGCTCCTGATTGGCCAGGAACTGATAGACCGAGAATGCCAAGGTGAAGATGATGGCGAAGCGCACCAGCATGCCCGACCAGGCATAGACCAGCATGCGCCAGTCGCGGTCGGTGAAGGGGTTGCTTTCCTTCTTGATCTCATGGCTGCTCGGCCACGGGAAGCCTTCGGTGGTTTCCGGCAGCGCCTGCTTCGCAGCCGCGTCCTTTGCCGGTGTCACTGCTGCTGCCTGCTTCGTCGTGCCCCCCGGCTTCTTCATTTGCAGCTATCCAGTTCGATGGTGGCGGAGGGATCGAGCACGACGCCCGGCGCTTCGAGCTGCTTCTTCAGGCACGCCAGTTGCGGGCGCGAGACAATGAACTGCACGTCCGGTTCCGCCGGGGCCTTGTTCGGCGACGGCAAGGCCTCGACGATGCCGCGCGAGGCGCAGCCCGAGAGATCGACGACGATCGCGTCGCTGCTGGCCTTGGCGATCTGGTCGTACTGGTCGAGAAAGCAGGTCGCCAGTTCCGAATTGATGACCACCTGCTTGGCGCAGAGGCCGCAGGCGTCCTGTGCCGACGCGTCGGCAACCAGCAGCAGGCCGGCGGCGATGCCGCCAACCGTGGCACTCC
>NZ_RZSJ01000942.1:0-1289 GCF_003998025.1 Mesorhizobium sp. M8A.F.Ca.ET.021.01.1.1 | reverse complement strand
GTCTTCAAGGTCGACGCCAGCATGCCCACCAGCCGCTCTATCTCCTCCGTCAGCGTGACGGGTTCGGCGAGATGGCGTTCGACCGAAAGCGGCGCGACGGGAAGGCGCGGCGAGATCGCTTCGTCGAGACGGCCAAGCGCCTGGTCGAGGCGCTGGAGCAGCAAGGCGCCGAAGCGGCGGGCGAGCGGCGCGCGCGGCGCGGCCATGACGGCGCCCGCCGTGCGCAGCCCGACGCTTTCCAGGCTGGCACGGGTTTCCGGCGCTACGCGAAGGGCGGCCAGCGGCAAGGGAGCAAGCAAGGCTTCCTCCTCGCCCGATAGAACGATGCGGTCGCCGCAAAAGCGTGCCGCAGCCCAGGCCGCCCCGGGCGTGCCGGCAAGCCCGGGGCGGACGTCGAAACCCTGATGCAAGAAGCGCGACAGGATTTCGTCGAGCATGGCGCGTTCGCCGCCGAACAGATGGGTGCAGCCGGTGACGTCGAGGAACAGGCCGTCGATGCTGTCCAGCGCCACCAACGGCGTGTAGCGGTCGCACCAGTCGGCAAGGCCCTCGAGCAGGCGCCGGTCGGCCTCCGGATCGGCTTCGACGATGTCGATCGACGGATGCATGGCGCGCGCATCGGCAATCCCCATGTCGCGCTTCAGGTGCAGCGCCTCAGCCCGCTCGTCGAGGGCTGAGATGCGCTGCGCGTTGCCCTGGCGGTGGCTGATCACGAGCGGTGGGTGAGATGGCGACGGATGATCCGAGGGTCGGGAACGCCAGGATTTCCCCAGACGCTGCCGCAGGATCCTTTCGGCCGCCAGATAGGGAAACCACAGGGACAGGATTCTCTGCCCGCTCTTCCTCGCCCCTTCTTTCGTCGAATACGCGTTCATCGGGGTTCCACTCCAGTATGAATTGTCCAGGCAGGGCCGTGCGGCTCTTGCCGATGCTGATGGTGAAGGCGGGGTGGCCGATCGAACCGGCGAGCGGCCCGGCGACCGTGGCGCGCGGCACGGCCGGCGCCGACGCGGCGATGAGGCGGATAGGCGCCGCCGTCGGTTCCGGCTCGGCCGCCTGCCGCAGCAGGAACACCGGCCGGCCGGCACCTTGCGCCCGCGCATGCAGGCGGCGTGTCGCGGTCAGGTCCAGCCGCTGCGGATTGCCGCGGATTTCCAGAATGACGGCGGCAAGCGCCGTCATGCGTGCCGCCTCCTCGGCGATCCACAGCGCATCGACAAGCCTGGGCGCCTCGGAAAACAGCAATTGCCCGGGCTCGATGCCGAAGGCGGCATGCAGCCCCCTGGCAC
>NZ_RZSJ01000941.1:0-1303 GCF_003998025.1 Mesorhizobium sp. M8A.F.Ca.ET.021.01.1.1 | reverse complement strand
CTCGAAGGCAATGTCGTGCCGCAATCGGTGAAGCTGCCGCTGGCTATTGTGGAGGATCCGAACTTCAAGGCTGGCCAGGATTTCTTCCCCGACCAGTCCGACAATTTCTTCGTCGGCAACTCCTTCCCAACCTGCGGCATCAATTTCAGCGCCCAGGAAATCATGGGGCAGACCAAGGAAAACCAGTAGGCTCACTGCTATCGCCGGCGCCGCGGGTCAACCCGCGGCGCCAGCCCTGAAATCCCATGATTGCCCCTGGGAGGGTTGATGGACGGTGCGGCTCCACTCTTTCGCATGGAAGGCATTTCCAAGCGCTATGGCGGCGTGCGGGCGCTGGAAAAGGCCGAGCTGACGGTCGAGGCCGGCAGCATCCATGCCATCCTCGGTGAAAACGGGGCCGGCAAGTCGACGCTGATCAAGGTCATGGCGGGTGTCGTGGCGCCTGATGAAGGCCGCATGATGCTGGATGGGCGCGAAGTGACCTTCGCTTCGCCCGGTGCGGCGAACAAGGCCGGCATCGTCTGCATCTTCCAGGAATTGTCGCTGATCCCCGAGCTCAGCGTTGCCGACAACATCGTCATTTCGGATCCACCCAAACGCTTCGGCATGATCGACCGCAAGGCACAGCGCCGCATCGCCGAGGACGCGCTGGCGCGGGCGGGCGCCGCCGATATCCATCCGCTGGCGCTGGTCAAGGACCTGCCGCTGTCGCGGCGGCAGATGGTGGAGATCGCCAAGGCCCTGGCGCGCAAGCCACGTATCCTCATCCTCGACGAGGCGACATCGGCGCTGACGGCTGCGGACGTCTCAAAGATTTTCGCTGTGCTGAAGCGGCTGCGCTCGGAAGGGCTGGCGCTGCTCTACATCTCCCACCGCATGAACGAAATCGCCGAACTCGCCGATCATTGCACGGTGTTCCGCAATGGACGCAACGTCGCCAGCTACAAGGCCGGCTCGAAGAGCGACAACGAGGTGGTCGAACTGATGATCGGCCGCGAGTACAGCCATATTTTTCCGCCCAAGCCGCCAGCGGCAGCGGCCAACGCCGCCCCCAGGCTCGAGGCGCGCAAATTGTCGTGGGCCGACCGGTTGGACAACATCTCGCTGACCGTCAGGGCAGGAGAGGTCGTCGGCCTCGGGGGGCTCGACGGCCAGGGCCAGCGCGAACTGCTGCTTGCTTTCTTCGGTGTGCTGCGTGGCCTCTCCGGCGAGGTGCTGATCGACGGCAAGCCGGTGACGATTACCAGCCCGGCGGCGGCCCGCGAGGATGGCATCGGCATGGCGCTCATCCCTGAAGACCGCA
>NZ_RZSJ01000940.1:0-1303 GCF_003998025.1 Mesorhizobium sp. M8A.F.Ca.ET.021.01.1.1 | reverse complement strand
GGTCCATCCGATAAGACGGCGTGGGCTTCACCCGCCGGCGGCGGTTCGTGCAGCCAACGCCAGGCAAACAGTGCGGACAGGGCGGATGCCGCCGCCAGAAGCCCGAACACCGCGGCAAAACCGAAAGCCAGGGCAAGCGAAGGCAGGACGAGTGCGCCGAGGCCGCCGCCGAGCGGTACCGCCGTCTGCCTGATGCTCATGGCAAAACCGCGCTCATTCTCCCTGAACCAGGCCATGATGGCGCGGCCGCTCGAACCATTGACACTGCCGCCGAGCAGCCCCGTGACGAGCAGGCTTGCCGCCAGCAGCATGACATCGGGAATGCCTGATCTTGTCGGCACGACCAGCATCGCCATGACCAGGAGCCAGGCCGCCGTCGCGCCGAGACCGATCAGAAGCACGCGGCGATCCCCCCAGCGGTCAGTGAGCAGACCCCAGGGCAATTCGCTGAGCGCGACGCCCAGCCCAAGCAGGCCGAGCGCCAGGCCAAGTTCGGCATTGCTCAAGTGATAGCTCTGGCGAAGCACGACCGCCGTTGCCGGTATGCCCGAGAAAGTGGCCGAGAACCCGGCATTCGCGGCAACCCCGATGCCCAGGACCTTCCAGCGGTGGTTGGGGCCGAACACTCGGCCGGCAGGGCTGGCAGCGCTGCCTTGCAGGATTTGTGGTGGCTGTTGATCGGCACAGTCGATGGCGGACATGATTTCATTCCCGTTGCGGGCCGGTGTCTCAGGCCTTGACGGCATCTCTCTATCGCCATAAATCCGTCCTTAAAATAAGGAAGTTTTTGACGGTCAATCCTGAAAAACAGGACATTACGTTGCAACGGGTGACATTCGACCTCGACGTCCTCAGAAGTTTCGTCACCGGCATGGAGCTGGGCAGCTTCGCCAAGGCCGCCGACCGGCTTGGCCGGTCGACCTCGGCGGTCAGCGCGCAATTGAAGAAACTGGAAGAACAGGCAGCGACGCCGATCTTCCGCAAAGTGGGGCGCGGCCTGGCGCTGACCGAGGCCGGCGAGACCATGCTCGGCTATGCGCGCCGGCTGCTCGATTTGAACGACGAAGCGGCGGCGGCCATCCATGACGTCGAACTGGAAGGCTGGGTGCGGCTCGGTCTGCAGGAGGATTTCGGCGAGGCCGTGCTGCCGGACGTGCTGGGCCGATTTGCCCGAGCCCATCCCAAGGTCAAGATCGAGGCCAGGATCGCGCGCAGCCACGACCTCGCCGAAAGGGTGATGTCAGGCAGCCTCGACATCGCGCTTGCCTGGCACTGTGGCCAGACGCTGCCCTATAGCGAGCAC
>NZ_RZSJ01000093.1:0-14186 GCF_003998025.1 Mesorhizobium sp. M8A.F.Ca.ET.021.01.1.1 | reverse complement strand
AAAATAGGCTATAGCTCACGAACCACCCCATCCATTGCGCCGGCCGTGTCATCTCCCGACGCTGCGGCTAAAAGTTTTCACCCCATCGTGCCGGCAGTGCAAGGCCTGGCCATGAACACCCCCGCCTGGATTCTCAGGCGCGCGGCACCGTCTCCATCGGGAAGATCATCACCGCTCCCCTCGGGCCGCTCTTGTCGGCAAGCCGCATCACCGATCGGGTCGACGGCGCCACGCCGATATCGGCAAGCATGTCGGAGAAGCTGGCGGAGCCTATCCCGCGCGTCATCGACGCGACACCGTCCTGCGCCAGAAAGCTCAGATCCTCCTTTTCGCTTTCCGGCGGCGCCTCGGTCAGCACCGCGATCATCCGCTCCATGCCGAAGCTGGTGTCGGTGAAGGCGAGCAACCCTTCCTCGACGGTAGCCTGCGGGGCGAGGCGCTCGGCAACGATGTGAGTGATCGAATAATCGCTGCCGACATAGAGCACATTGATGTCGACCAGCTGGTCCGACCTGTTCTTCGCCAGCACATGCACCTCGTCGCCGGGCGAGACGCGTGGCACCACCGAGGCCTGCAACGGCTCCAGCCCGTCCTTGTCACGACGCTTGACCTGGAATTGCACGTCGACGTCCTCTGGCTTGTAGTCGGAGGCGGCCGCCAGCCTGGAAAGACCGGTGGCCCGGAAGATGGTGCGCAAATTCCTTACCGTCGCATCGACAAGCTTCTGGCGGTCGTCGGGGTGGATGATGATCAGCGGCGGCCTACCGCCATCCTTCAAGGTCACGTCGCCCGAAGCCGGCAGGAACCACAGGGCCGGCTTGTCGGTCGCGTTCCCGTCGGCGCCGGCAATGGCATTCTCGCGCATCACCGCGAAGCGAAGTTCGGCGCTCTTGCCCGGATCGACCAGTTCGATGTTGAAGCCGGTCTCCTTGGCCGCTGCAAGTTCGTCGAGAACCGAATTGACGAGTGCCGTTTCCGTCTCCAATCCCTTGGTCGCGGCCGGCCGTGCAACGGCGAGCATGTAGTCGACGGCGATCTCCGCCACCCGGGCATACGCATTGGCGGGGATATCGGCAACCTTGAGTGCGGGCTTCTTGTCGAAATCGACCGGCTTGACCCGGCTCTCCAGGTTCTTGGCCGATTCCACTTCGAGATAGCCGACGGCGTCGGATAGCGACGACAGCGCCGACGGCAGGATGGCGAGCTTGCTGCCCGGCGTGAGGCGATGCAGCAGGCCGGCGCCGATCGTCGCCTCGCCGTCCTTGACGATAATGGGCCATTGCATGACCGCATCCGTCTTGTCGGTGCCGAAGACGCGCGCGTCGAGTTCGCCTTCGAACAGCGGCGTCGGCCGGGTACGGCTGTCGGCCGAATATTGCTGCAGCACGGCCTGGCCAAGCTGGCGATAGGTGACATTGGGATTTTCGGCGAGCTTCGACAGGATGGTGAACGTGAAGAGGCCGAAGCGTGGCGCGTCGGCCGTGCCCTTGGGCAGCGGCATCTCCGGTGTCGTCTCGACTGTCTGCGCGGCATAGAAGGCGACCAGTTTGCCCTTGGTGATTGGCTCGCCGCCAGTCGGCGTCAGGTTGAAGGCCGGTTTGCGCTGGCCATTCTCGTCGAGGCCGCGCGATGCGCTTGCAACGGTGTTGTCATACGCCTTGACGGCTGCCGCCCTGGCCGCCTCGTCGCCACCGACCAGGTCGGCGAACTCGACCTTGCGTTCCAGCTCGTCATCGACATCGACGGCGCGGGTGGCGGTGCCGGAATGGCAGCAGTCGAACACCGCCCAGACGAAGGCGCCCTTGTCGCGGATGGCATCGAGCGCATCGCCGATCTCGTTGTCGACCAGCGCGTTCGGAACGCCGGCATCCCTGTTGATCCACTTCTCGATGTCGACGGGCAGGAAAATTTCGTCGAGTCCGTCGGTCTCGTCGCCCTTGACCCTCTCGGGCTGCTGGGCGCCGTGGCCGGACAGATGCAGGTAGACGAAGTCGTCGCGCCGAACCTTGGCGGCGAGATCGGCCAGTGCCGTCTTGATCGCGGCATGGGTCGGCAAACCCTTGGCGCCGGGCACGTCCTTGGCCAACAGCGTGACGTTTTCCGGCGCGAAGCGCACCGGATCGGGGACGTTCTTCAGAAGGTATTCGTGCACCAGGCCGGCATCGTTCTTCGGCCCGATCAGCCAGTTTCTCTGCGGCAAGGCCGGATATTCGGTGCAGGCGACGAGCAGCGCATGGTAGGTGCGCGACGCGGCCAAAGCCCGGAACGAAACCGTGCCGGCAGCCACCAGCGCGGACGTGCCGACAAGCAGCCTCCGGCGTGTCAATTTGATCATGTCGCTTCCCCAAGCCCGATCGAATTTCCCAAGCGAGACCATCCTCGTCGAGGATTTTGGCAGTATTTTGAATGTCGCTCCGTCATCAAGCCTGCCATCACCAATGTGTCGGCATGTCATCGATCGGCTCGGGACAGCAACAGAAGAGTAGCAAAGAAGGCGGTTCGTCGCTATCTGAATGGGATCAGGCCGTTTGCGTGAGCAAACAGCCTTGGGATGGCGCAGGGCAGGCTGGAACAGAACCATGGCGGCAAGGGATGTGCTGACGAAAAACCAGTTGTGCGTGCTCGAGAAACTCGAGACCGCCAGCGGGCCGCTCAGCGCCTACACCTTGCTTGATCAGCTGCGCGAGCGCGGTTTTCGGGCGCCGCTGCAGGTCTATCGGGCGCTCGACACGCTGGTGAAGTCAGGCTTCGTGCATCGGCTGGAGAGCATCAACTCCTTCGTCGCCTGCGCCGAGCCGCACGACCACAGCCACTCGATGACCGCCTTCGCCATTTGCGACAGCTGCGGGCAGGTGACGGAGATGTCGGACCACGACGTCGACCACCGGCTGAACGAATGGGTCAACTCGACCGGCTTCGCCGCCAGGAAGGCGGTGATCGAATTTCGCGGGACGTGCGCGAAATGCCGCGCTGAGGCCGCCTAGAGCGCCGCGTATACTTGCTAAAACAGCATAGCTACGTTTGCAAATGTGACGGCAGTCGGAGAGGTTCTCACTCTAACGAACACGAAAGATTCGCTCGGGTCGTTGGAGTCCAAGTATGGTGCCAGCGACGCAGTTACTTCTTTTACAGAGCTGTCATCATCCATAACGCAGTACCATCGCGAATTTGGTTCCAGGTTCGCTACAATCTCACCTTTTTGAGTGGGTGCGCGTAATGCGTCGATTATTCGCTTTACCCGATTGTCCAAATCGCCGCTGCTTATGACTGCCTGCTGGGGCAAGCCTGTCAGTAGTTTGATCTCCAATCTTACACCTACGCCGACCGCCTCCCCATAAAATGGGACGAATACCTGGTCACCGATCGAGCGTAAAAAATTTGGTGCCTGTGCTGCGAAATTTGAATCTTCCCATCTTTTCAGAACCGCAAATGGCTCTTTGCCCCATAGTGTCTCCAATTGCCGGTGAAAGCTCTTTCGCATGTTCCAGACCGCATCAAGACTGCTTGCTTTCGAGGGGATTTGGCCGCGATAGGTGAGGTATATGTCCACCTCAATGCGCCTCGTCCCAGTTGTTGGCGGCACGGGCGTCGACATGCAGCGGCACCGACATCGAGACCGCGGGCATCGCGGCGTTTTCCATGACGTGGCGCACGACCGGGATCGTCGCCTCGACTTCCGCCTCGACCGTCTCGAAGATCAGTTCGTCATGCACCTGCAGGAGCATGCGGGCGGACAGCTTGGCCTTGTCCAAGGCTTCCTCCATGCGGATCATGGCGCGGCGGATGATGTCGGCGGCGGTGCCCTGCAGGCGGGCATTGATGGAGGCGCGCTCGTTGAAGGCGCGCAGTGACGGGTTCGACGACCTGATGTCGGGATAGTGGATGCGGCGGCCGAAGATCGTTTCGACAAAGCCGTGCTCGCGGGCATAGGCCTTGGTCTCCTCGATATAGTCGCGGATGCCGGGGAAGCGCTCGAAATATTTCTTGATATAGGCGCTCGCCTCCTCGCGCGGGATCGACAGCTGGTTGGCGAGGCCAAAGGCCGAGATGCCGTAGATAATGCCGAAATTGATCGCCTTGGCGCGGCGGCGCACTTCCGATGGCATGCCCTCCACGGGCACGTTGAACATTTCAGACGCGGTGATGGCATGGATGTCCGCGCCATCCGCAAAGGCCTGGCGCAATTGCGGGATTTCGGCGACGTGGGCGAGCACGCGCAGTTCGATCTGGCTGTAGTCGGCTGAAACCAGCCGGTGGCTCTTGTCGGTGATGAAGGCGGTCCTGATCTTGCGCCCTTCAGCCGTGCGCACCGGAATGTTCTGCAGGTTCGGGTCGGAGGACGACAGACGGCCGGTCGTCGTTGCGGCAAGCGCGTAGGAGGTGTGGACGCGCTTGGTGTCAGGATTGACGAAGCCGGGCAGCGCATCGGTGTAGGTCGATTTCAGCTTGGTCAGCTGGCGCCAGTCGACGATCTTGCGCGGCAGTTCGTGACCTTCGGCGGCGAGATCTTCGAGCAGCTGCGCCGAGGTCGACCACTGGCCGGTCTTGGTCTTGGAGCCGCCGGGCAGCCCCATGCGGCCGAACAGGATGTCGCCGAGCTGCTTGGGCGAGCCGATGTTGATGCGCTCGCCGATGAGCTGGTAGATTTCCTCTTCCAGCCGGGCCGCACCTTGCGCCAGTTCCCCCGACAGCCGGGACAGGATCTGCCGGTCGACCGAGATACCGCGCTGTTCCATGCGCGCCAGCACCGGCACCAGCGGCCGCTCCAGGCGTTCATAGACCGAGACCAGTCCCTTGGCGGCAAGCCGCGGCTTCAGCACCAGCCACAGCCGCAACGTCACGTCGGCATCCTCGGCGGCGTGAGCGGTCGCCCTGTCGATGTCGACCTGGTCGAAACCGACAGAGCTCTTGCCGGAACCGGTCACGTCCTTGAGTTGAAGGGGGGTATGGCCAAGCCATTTGTCGGCAAGGGCATCCATGCCGTGGCCATGGGGGGTGCCGGCGTCGAGCACGTAGGAGATCAGCATGGTGTCGTCGAAGGGTGCGACATCGACGCCGTAGCGGCTCATGATGACCAGGTCATATTTCAGGTTCTGTGCGATCTTGAGGACCGATCCGTCCTCAAGCAGTGGTTTGAGCACCGCCAGCGCCTCGCGAAGCGGGATCTGGTTTTCGAGCATGCCGCCGCCGAGCAGGTCGCCATTGCCGCTCTTGTGGGCGAAGGGGATGTAGGCGGCGCGGCCGGGCGCCGTGGCCATTGCCATGCCGATCAGTGAGGCCTGCATCGGATCGGTCGAGGTGGCCCTGACGTCGAAGGCCGCGATACCGGCCTCCCGCGCCTCGGCGACCCAGGCTTTCAGCGTCGCGATATCGCGGATGCACTGATAGGCCGAAGTATCGATCTTGGCGGTCGCCGCGCCCTCCAGCCGCAATGCGGCCAGGAGGGAAGGGGTGTCACCTTTTTTTGGCGTCTCCGTCTCGGCTTCAGCGGCCTGGCCCGGCTCGGTGGCCGCCCCGTTTCGGGCGACGGGCGGCGTTCCGGCCCCGACGTCGGGGCCATGTGCGTTGTCGGCGCGTTCGACGGTCACCGCGACGGCCTGGACGTCGCCGGCCTCGGTGCCGGTCGCTTCCGCCACGCGGCGGGTCAGCGAGGTGAATTCCATGGTCTTGAGGAAGCCGATCAGCTTCGGCCCGTCGGGAGCATGCAGCACGAAATCGTCCAGTCCCTCGGCCACCGGCACGTCGTTCTTCAGCGTCACCAACTGGCGCGAGATGCGTGCCTTGTCAGCGTTGGCGATGATCGATTCCCGCCTTTTCTCCTGCTTGATCTCGCCGGCTCGGGCGAGCAATCCATCGAGATCGCCGAACTGCTCGAGCAGTTGCGCCGCGGTCTTTGGCCCGATGCCGGGCACGCCAGGCACATTGTCGACGGAGTCGCCGGTCAGCGCCTGCATGTCGATCATCTTTTCGGGTGGCACCCCCCATTTCTCGATGACTTCGGGGATGCCGATCTGGCGATCCTTCATCGGGTCGTACATGCCCACCGTGTCGCCAACCAGTTGCATCAGGTCCTTGTCGGAGGAGATGATGGTGGTGTCGCCGCCGGCCTCGCAGGCCAGCCGGCAATAGGTGGCGATAAGATCGTCGGCCTCGAAGCCTTCCATCTCGACGCAAGGCAGGTTGAACGCCCTGGTTGCCTGGCGGATCAGGCCGAATTGCGGGATCAGATCCTCGGGCGGCGCCGAACGGTTGGCCTTGTATTCGGGATAGAGGTCGTTGCGGAAGGTTTTCGAGGAATAATCGAAGATGACTGCGAAATGCGTCGGCACAATGCCCACATCGGTGTTGCGGGCATCCTGCATCAGCTTCCACAGCATGTTGCAGAAGCCGGAAACGGCACCGACCGGCAGGCCGTCGGACTTGCGGGTCAGCGGCGGCAGTGCGTGATAGGCCCGGAAGATGTAGCCAGAGCCGTCAATGAGGAAGAGATGATCGCCTTTTTTCATGCCGGCAGGGATAGCGCGGCGCGATGGCTTGGTCCATGCCAAAGACATCGCCAGACATAGGTTCCGTCAACACCCTGACAGATCGGGAACCCTGACAGATCGGGGTTATACAGGGCCGCTCACGGGTACGTTACAAAAGTGTAACGTTAACGCCCTTGAATCGCCATGTTCAGAGACCCAAATACACGTCATCGGCAGTTTTCGCCGAAGTCCGGAGCAAGGCCCGTCCCCCGCCTATACCGGACAACTGCGGCAGCCTATCCCCCCTCTCCGGGCTGCCGCATCGTTTCGAGTACAAGACCGCCGTGGTTCCCCCTCCACCACGGCGGTCTTTTCTTGCCCGCGGCCGCCGGCGCGGGCCGTGGTCCAATTGTCCCGGGCTTTTCGTTTCGCCGCTCTGCCTTTACGGTTCCGGCACTGAATCGAAAGGCTATGCACATGTCCGCAGTTTCCCCTGTCCTCGACCGCCTCGACAAGAATCTCGATCAAAGCCTGGAACGGCTCTTCGGCCTGCTCGGGATCAAGTCGATCTCCACCGATCCAGCCTATGCCGCCGACTGCCGCAAGGCGGCGGAATGGCTGGTGGCGGAACTCAAGCTGATCGGCTTCGACGCCAGCGTGCGCGACACGCCTGGACACCCGATGGTGGTTGCGCATCATGACGGGCCGGCGGGCGCGCCGCATGTGCTGTTCTACGGCCATTATGACGTGCAGCCGGTCGACCCGATCGAACTGTGGGAAAACGACCCCTTCGCCCCCGCGATCAAGGAGATCGGACCTGGTCACAAGGTCATCACCGGGCGCGGCTCGGCCGACGACAAGGGCCAGCTGATGACCTTCGTCGAAGCCTGCCGTGCGTGGAAACAGGTGCACGGCAGTCTGCCGTGCCGCGTCACCATCCTGTTCGAAGGCGAGGAGGAATCCGGGTCGCCCTCGCTGAAGCCGTTCCTCGAGGCCAATGCCGAGGAACTCAAGGCCGACTTCGCGCTGGTCTGCGATACCAGCATGTGGGACCGAGACACGCCGTCGATCTGCGTCGGGCTGCGCGGTCTGGTCGGCGAGGAGATCACGGTGAAGGCCGCCGACCGCGACCTGCATTCGGGCCTCTATGGCGGGGCTGCAGCCAACCCGATCCGCATCCTGGCCAAGGTGTTGGCCGACATCCACGACAAGGACGGTCATATCACCATTCCGGGTTTTTATGACGGTGTCGAGGAAACGCCCTCGCAGGTGCTGAAATCATGGGAGACACTGGGCGAGACGGCCGAGACATTCCTCGGACCTGTCGGCCTGTCGATCCCGTCGGGCGAAAAAGGTCGCTCGGTGCTGGAACTGACCTGGGCACGGCCGACCGCCGAGTTCAACGGCATCATCGGCGGCTATACCGGCAAGGGGTTCAAGACTGTCATCGCGGCGGAAGCCTCGGCCAAGGTTTCGTTCCGCCTCGTTCACAAGCAGGATCCAAAGAAGATCCGCGCGGCTTTCCAGAAATTCGTCGAGGAGCGTATCCCGGCCGATTGTTCGGTCGAATTCCACGCCCATGGCGGTTCACCGGCAATCCAGCTTTCCTATGACTCGCCTTTCCTGGCCAAGGCCAAGATCGCGCTCTCGGACGAATGGCCAAAGCCCGCGGTGACGACCGGCAGCGGCGGCTCCATTCCGGTGGTGGGCGACTTCCAGACCTATCTCGGCATGGAATCGCTGCTGGTCGGCTTCGGCCTCGATGACGACCGCATCCATTCGCCCAACGAGAAATACGAGCTCAGCTCCTTCCACAAGGGGCAGCGCTCATGGGCGCGCATTCTGGATGCTCTGACACGGTAAGGCGGACAACCCTGGACAGCGGAAAAATCAACTTTCTGTTGATTTTTCCGCCGATCACGGCGAGGACGGGTCGACAGCGCAATGTGTTGGAGCGCGTGTGCGCTTCTTCGATGGAGGCGCGACGCCGAAGGCCGCGACCCGGAGAAGACGATGAGCGATATCCGCTTCCATAAAAACGATCTGCCTGACCTCTCCCACTACAATGTCGCGGCGGTGGCCATCGATACGGAAACGCTCGGCCTCAACCCGCACCGCGATCGGCTCTGCGTGGTGCAGATTTCGCCTGGCGACGGCAGCGCCGATGTCATCCAGATCGCGCCGGGCCAGAAGAAGGCGCCGAACCTTGTCAGCCTGTTGAGAAACCGCACCATCACCAAGCTGTTCCACTACGGTCGCTTCGATCTCGCCGTGCTCTACAATGCGTTTGGCGTAATGCCCGAGCCGGTTTTCTGCACCAAGATCGCCTCGCGGCTGACGCGCACCTACACCGACCGGCACGGGCTGAAGGACATCTGCTTCGAGCTTCTCGGCGTAGGCTTGTCCAAGGCGCAGCAATCGTCGGATTGGGCGGCCGAAACGCTGTCGCCCGAGCAACTCGAATACGCCGCCTCGGACGTCCTCTATCTGCATCGGTTGCGCGACGTGCTGGCCGGACGGCTGGCGCGCGAGGGGCGCACGAAGGAGGCGGACGCCTGTTTCCGCTTTCTGCCGACCCGGTCCAAGCTTGACCTGATGGGCTGGGCCGAAGAGGATATCTTCGCCCACAGCTGAAAAAGGGATGAGATGGCTGACAGAAAGCCGATATCGACCGCGCCGACCGACGGCTCCAAGGTCACCGTCACCTGGAAGGACAGCGACGGCGTCCTCAATGAATCCATAGCGCAATACCGCGACGGCGGCTGGTGGGTCTACACCGACAGCTACACCCAGAAGAAGGTCGAGCCGACCAGCTGGCGGCCCACTGCCGGCGACGACGACGACCAGTGAGCGCGCCGCTGGCTAGGCCGGGTGCTTTCGCATAGCCTGAAGCCGTTGATATCGAGGCCGATTCGGAGCCTTCCGCTCCGCGCTCGCCCTCTTGCTCGGAGGAAACCGCTATGGGTGTCGAAAGCCTTCTCGTCTTCATCATCATTGGTGCCATCGCCGGCTGGCTCGCCGGTCTCATCGTTTCGGGTTTCGGCTTCGGCCTGATCGGCAACATCATCATTGGCATCGTCGGCGCGTTCATCGCCGGCTGGCTGTTCCCACGGATCGGCTTCTCGATCGGCGGCGGCATCATCGCCTCCATCATCCACGCCACGATCGGCGCCATCATCCTTCTGGTTCTGGTCAAGGTCCTGAAACGAGCATGAGGCTCGGCACGACAAAGGGCGCGCCATGAAGCAGAACACACTCTATCTCATCATTGGCGCGCTCATCGTCGTGGTCGTCGCGCTGGGCGTCTACGTCTACCGCGAGCAGACCAGGCCGAAAGGCGTCGAACTCAAGATCGACGACAAGGGCATTTCGATCCAGCAGAACTGAGCCTGCCGCCGATTGGGCGGCGACATCAACCATATGGCGGATCGGGCACCAGCGTCAGCGCAAAGGCGGCGGATATCCAACCGTTATGGCCTGGAACCCCTGCATTGCGCTTGACCGTCGAGCGCGCGATCGGGCTTAGTCGGCGACATCAAAGCGGGGCAGACAGTCGTCAATGGACAGCGAGCAGTTGGACGGTTCTCGATCCCTTCCAGCGTTCGATCCGCTGGGCGGGTCGCAAATGATCCCGGGGATCGCTTTCAAGGCCAGCGCGGCGGTGAGGGCGGCGCTTTCGGCGATCGGACGTACGGAGGACCTGCGCTTTTCACCGGACAATCGATTGCTGGCAATCGCCGGCTATGCGCGCAAGCGCCTGCTGGTCCTGCGCATCGACGTCGAGGCCGGATCGGATGGTCCCGATGTCACGATCCATGGTTTCATGGAGCTGACATCAGGCGACATGGGCGAAATCCATGGCCTGGATTTCATCGATGACCGCACCCTGGCGATTGGCAACCGCGATGGACTGGTCGCCATATTCAACCTGCCTCGAGAGCAACCAGCCGGCCAGAGTCGCGAGATATCGGCCATTCGGCGGGTAAAGGGCCGGCGGCCTTGCAAACTGAATTCGCCGGGCTCGATTGCCGTCAGGCCGGAGTCGCGCGGCCGCGTCAGCCTGCTGGTCTGCAACAACTATACGCATCTGGTCACCCAGCATGTGGTCAACCGGTGGCTCGGCTATCGCACGACGAGCAACCAGCGGCTGCTCGAACGTGGTCTCGACATACCCGACGGCATTGCGCTCAGCCATGACGGAGGCTGGATCGCCGTCAGCAGCCACGGCACCCAGGATGTAAAACTCTACCGCATGTCCTCCTCGCTTGGGCCTGACAGCGAACCCGCCGGCGTCCTGCAGCACGCCGGCTATCCGCACGGCGTGCGCTTTACAGCGGATGATCGGCACATCCTCGTCGCCGACGCGGGCAGCCGTATGGTGCATGTCTATGGCGGCGACGGCGATTGGAGGGGCCAGCGAGCACCCGCGGCCTCGGTGACCGTGCTCGACGAGGAGACCTTTCTGCGGGGCAGGGCCAGTGTCGAGGAAGGTGGCCCGAAGGGTCTAGACATCGACCGCTCGAACAGTGTCATTGCGGTCACTTGCGAGGAGCAGGCGCTGGCCTTCTATCCGCTGGCGTCGATTGTCGGAACAACAAGGTCGGGGATCGAGCCGGGCGTGGCGCGCCGTTAAGCGCCTGATCGATCGGAACAACGCACCAGAAAATGGCCATGCTTACTTGCGTAGCCTGGCGGCAAAGGCCTTCATGCCCTTCTTGATTGCCCTGCGCGCTTCACCGGCGTCCTGCCAGCCTTTGAACTTGATGGTTTTGCCGGTGCCAAGCACCGACGACAGAAAGAACTGTTCGATCTCGCGCCTGAGATGCTCGGGCACGCGGTCGGCGGCCACGGGCTCGTCCTCAGCGTCCTCCTTGTGAGGACAGAAGACGTAACGGTCGTTGCGCAGGGCCTCGCCGCCGTGATCCTTCTGCTTGACCCGCAGCGCACCCAAGAGGTTGCATTTGATGACGGTGCCGGGACCCGTGGCGGCCTGATGGATGACTAGCCCATCCAGGGGATCGCCATCGTCCCCCAATGTGGAGGGAATGAAACCCCAATCGTAGGGATAGGTCATTCCGACTGGTAAAGGGCGGACATAGCCGAATACCTGGATAGCCGGCTCATAGGCTACCTTGGCCGCGGCACCGCGCGGGGTTTCGATGACGACCCTGACAAGGCCCTTCGTCGTCGTCGGCAGCTTGAGGTAGTCGGGCATGAGGCGCCTCTGTCGCGTTCCGGGTTGATCCGGGATGGAACTCCAAGGCGCAATGAATGTTCCCAAGAGCAGGCCGAGGAGATTTCAGGGCATGACAAAAGCTTCTTTGCACTTGCTCAAGGGCGTGGGCTATCTGATCTCAACCCTGAGCGTTGTGCTGCTGGCCATCGTCAGTTGGTCGAGCGCTTCCAAAAGCCCGCTGCTGACCACATGTCTGCTTGTCGGCGCGGCGGCTTCGATTGCCGGCATGTTCTGCCGATGGCTGACCTATGAGATCGAAAAACGTAGGGAAGGCAAATAAGGCGCGCGTTGCGGCCAAGAGGTCCAGCAGAGGCTTCGCATCGCATAAGCCGGCTGTCATCCGGACACCAAGACCGGCGGCAACAGGATTAACAAATTCCTAACGAAATTCAAAGGCTTGGCCGAAGGCCTGCTTAACCCGCCCTTAAATCGCCGCATCTACTCTTCAACCCGAGCGCCATTGGCACCGGGGACATCAGCGCAGCGCATGGCGAACCGCAGAGACAGCCGCATCGAGCCCAGCTTCGAGGGACCGCCACGGGCGAAATCCCAGACGGGTCTTTCGGTGAGCGAGGAGGACCGCGTCGTGCCGAGCAACCGCAAAGCCTCCGCCAAACGCAAATCATCGAAGGGGAAATCGGCCCGGGGGAGGCGCGGTGGAAGCGGGCGTGGCCTGTTCGGCGTGCTCGGCCGGCTGGTCTACTGGTGCTTCGTGCTCGCCATATGGGGCGGCATCGCAGTCGCGGGCGTCGTTGTCTACTACGGCGCCAAGATGCCCGCGGCCACGACCTGGTCGATCCCGGACCGCGCGCCCAACATCAAGATCGTCTCTGCCGACGGGCAATTGCTGGCCAATCGTGGCATGAGTGGTGGCGAAGCGGTCGGCCTGCATGAAATGTCGCCCTATATTCCCGAGGCGGTGATCGCCATCGAGGACCGCCGTTTCTATTCGCATTTCGGCGTCGATCCGATCGGCCTGTCGCGCGCCATGGTCACCAATCTCGCCGGCGGGCACTTCTCGCAAGGTGGTTCGACGCTGACGCAGCAATTGGCCAAGAACCTGTTCCTGAAGCCCGACCGCACGCTGGAACGCAAGGTGCAGGAAGTGCTGCTGGCGCTGTGGTTGGAGCATAAGCACACCAAGGACCAGATCCTCGAAATGTACCTCAACCGGGTCTATTTCGGCTCCGGCGCCTATGGTGTCGAGGCGGCCTCGCGGCGTTATTTCGGCAAGAGCGCGCGCGACGTCACCCTGTCGGAAGCCGCACTCTTGGCGGGCCTCCTGAAGGCGCCCTCGCGGCTGTCGCCGGCGCGCGATCCCAAGGCCGCCGAGGAGCGCTCGCAACTGGTGCTCGCCGCCATGCGCGAGGAGGGCAAGATCAGCGAGAAGGAGCTGAAGACGGCGCTGAGCGCGCCGGCGACGCGCTCGCCGTCCTACTGGACCGGCTCGGAAAACTATGTCGCCGACACCATCATGGAAGAACTGCCCGACCTGATCGGCGACGTGCGCGGCGATATCGTCATCGACTCCACCGTCGACCTGAACCTGCAGAAGCTTGCCGAACAGTCGATCCGCCGGCTGATCGACGACAGCGGCAAGAAGCTCAACGTCACCCAGGGCGCGCTGGTATCGATCGACGATTCCGGCGCGGTACGCGCCATGGTCGGCGGCTATGACTATTCGACCAGCCAGTTCGACCGCGCCTCCGAGGCGCGCCGGCAGCCTGGCTCGGCGTTCAAGCCATTCGTCTACATGGCGGCGCTCGAGGCAGGCCGTACGCCCGACAGCGTGCGCAACGACGCGCCGATCAAGATCGGCAACTGGACGCCCGACAATTACGGCGGCAAGTACTTTGGCAAAGTCACCTTGGCGACGGCGCTGGCCAAGTCGCTGAACTCGGTTGCCGCGCAGCTGACCATGGAGGTCGGGCCGAACGCGGTGGTGGAAGCCGCGCACCGCATGGGCATCCAGTCCGATCTGCTGGCCAACACCTCGATCGCGCTTGGCACCTCGGAAGTGACGCCGCTGGAGCTGACCTCGGCCTATGTGCCCTTCGCCAATGGCGGCTACAAGCCCGACATCCACTTCATCCGCCGCGTGACGACAGCCGACGGCAAGGTGCTCTATGACAGCGCCGGCGGCAGCGCGCCGCGTGTGATCAAGCCCGAGATCGTCGGCATGATGAACTCGATGATGACCGGTACGGTCGAGGTCGGCACCGCCAAGAAGGCGGCCTTCGCCTGGCCGTCGGCCGGCAAGACCGGCACCAGCCAGAATTCGCGCGACGCCTGGTTCGTCGGCTACACCGCCAATCTCACCACCGGCGTGTGGTTCGGCAATGATGACGGCACGGCGATGAAGAAGGTCACCGGCGGCGCGCTGCCGGCGCAGGCCTGGCACGAATTCATGGTCGCGGCGCATGAGGGCGTGCCGGTGCGGCCGCTGCCCGGCACCTGGAAGTCGACGCCGCCGGATACCATTG
>NZ_RZSJ01000939.1:0-1314 GCF_003998025.1 Mesorhizobium sp. M8A.F.Ca.ET.021.01.1.1 | reverse complement strand
ATTTTGAGCACCATGGCTATCCCGCGCATGTCGAGGATCTCCGCCACCACGCCTGCTTGCGCTTGCGCCGCTCGAACGGCGCCATCGCGCCCTGGTCCTTCGTCGACGGCAACGAAACGATCGAGGCGATCGTCTCGGGCCCGCTGATCGCGCATGACTATCCGACGTTGCTGGGGGCCGCGATGCAAGGCGTTGGATTGGCGCAAACGCCTCGACCCATTGCCGAGGGTCCGATTGCCCAGGGAAAACTAAAGCCCGTTCTAGAGGGCCTCTCGGCGACGACGCCGGGTGTCTTCCTCTATCATCCCGGCAAGCGCCAGGTCCTGCCGAAGCTGCGCGCCTTCATCGATCATCTCAAATCCGCGAGCTAGGCAGGCGCGCCAGCCACGGACGCCCGCACCACCAGGTCGACCGGCCAGACCTCGCCGCGGGCGCCCTCCTCCAGCCCCGATATGCGTGCCGCCAGCCGCTCGGCAATGCGTGCGCCGGCCAGCCGGATCGACGAGCGCGTCGTGGACAGCGGCACGGAAAAATTCTCCGGCTTCAGCCAGGGAAAGACGTCGTCATGGGCAATCAGCGAGACGTCGCCGGGAATGCTGAGCCCGAGATCACGCACCGCGCGCACGACGCCGAGCGCCATGATCAGGCTGGAGCAGGCGATTGCCGTCGGCGCGCCGTCCTGTTCGAGCAGGCGCCGGGCAGCGCGATAGCCATTCTCCTCGGTCATGACGACGGAGCAGACATGGCGATCGCCCAATGTCAGGCCGCTCGCGGCCAGCGCCCGGCGCAGGCCGCGCTCGCGGTGAATGGCGAAGGTTTCCCTGTCATCGCCGTTGATCAGCGCCAGCCGCCGATGGCCGAGCTGGACGAGCAGCCGGGCCGCCTCGTGGAAAGCGCCTTCATTGTCGATGTCGAGATAGGGATAGTCGAAATCGAAACCCTCGCTGCGGCCATGGACGATGAAAGGAATGCCGAGCGTGTTGACCAGCGCCACGCGCCGGTCGGCGGGCCTGGGCGAAGAGATGTAGACGGCGTCGACCTGCCGGTTGGCGACGATACGCCGGTAGGTCGTCTCCTGATCGTCGGCATCAGCCGGCGACAACACGAGGTCGAGTTCGTGCGAGCGGGCATAGTCGCCCAGGCCGGACAGAAATTCGACGAAGTGCGGGTCGATGTCGACGGCCGCACCCGTCGGCAGGACATAGCCGATCATTCCGGACTTGCCCGTGGCCAGCCGGCGCGCGCTCGGATTGGGGCGATAGCCGTGGCGCTTGGCGGCGTCCATGACGCGCCTGCGGGTTTCCTCGTTGACTT
>NZ_RZSJ01000938.1:0-1316 GCF_003998025.1 Mesorhizobium sp. M8A.F.Ca.ET.021.01.1.1 | reverse complement strand
AGGAGATTGTCCGGATCGCGCATGCGCGATCCGGACAATCTCCTTGATCGGCGTCACCGTGCCAAGCGCATTCGACATCTGCGTGATGGCAACCAGCTTCGTCCTGTCGGTCAGGCGCTTTTCGAATTCCTCGATGTGGAAGACGCCGAGGTCGTCGACCGGCACCCAGACCAGCTTGGCGCCCTGCCGTTCGCGGATGAAATGCCAGGGAACGATGTTGGAATGATGCTCCATGATCGACAGCACGATCTCGTCGCCCTCGCCGATATTGGGCATGCCATAACCATAAGCAACGGTGTTGATCGCCGAGGTCGTGTTCGAGGTGAAGACGATGTTGTCGGTGCTCGGCGCGTTGAGGAAACGGCGCACCGTTTCCCGCGCCTTCTCATAAGCGTCGGTGGCGGCATTGGAGAGGAAATGCAGGCCGCGATGAACGTTGGCGTATTCCTGGGAATAGGCGTGCTGGATCGCATCGAGCACGACCTGCGGCTTCTGTGCCGAGGCGCCGTTGTCGAGATAGACCAGCGGCTTGCCATAGACTTCACGCGACAGGATCGGGAAATCATGGCGGATCGCCTCGACGTCGTAGAAATCTCCGATCTTGCCTGGAGCGTTCATCAGGATCACCCGTGCGTCACAAACCACTCATCAAGCCGCGCTTCCAGCGCCTCGACGATCGCTTCGTCGTCCAGCTCCTCGATCACTTCCGCCACGAACGCCTTCACGAGCAACCCCCGCGCGCTCTTTTCGTCGACGCCGCGCGCCATCAGGTAGAACAAATGGTCGTGGTCGATCTCCGTGACAGTCGCGCCATGGCCGCAGATGACGTCGTCGGCGAAGATTTCGAGCTCCGGCTTGGTCGAGAACTCGCCATCGTCCGACAAAAGCAGCGTGTTGCAGGCCATCTTGGCATTGGTCTTCTGGGCATATTGGTGAACGTTGATGCGGCCCTGGAACACGCCCCTTGCCTTGCCCGTCACCACATTGCGGATGACCTCCGTCGATGTCGTATGCGGCACGGCATGGTCGAGCACCATGGTGACATCGGTGTGGGTGTCACCGGCCAGGAGATTGATGCCGCGCAGCTTGAAGTCGGCGCCTTCTCCCGTCGTCTTGATCATGATCTCCTGGCGCACCAGCCTGCCGCCGGCGTTCATGACGAACAGCGTCAGTTTCGCATTCTTGCCGATATGGGCCTTGAACTGCGCCAGATGCGTTGCCGTCTCCGGCTGCTCCTGGACGATCAGCCAGGTCACCTCGGCGCCCTCGCCGAGCACGAGCTGGCTGACCGAACTCGTCAGCGCCGCGCCCTCGCC
>NZ_RZSJ01000937.1:0-1324 GCF_003998025.1 Mesorhizobium sp. M8A.F.Ca.ET.021.01.1.1 | reverse complement strand
GATCAGCGCCGACGTTCGGGTCGGATCAGCAGATCACGATTGCGCGCGGCCGGCCTCTTCAGGCGTCTGGACTCTGGCCGCTCGGCGGCGGGCGAGATACCCCAGTAGTTGCGGTAAATGTCTTCGAACAGATGCTGGATGGGGTGCATGTTTTTCTCCTTCCAATTGAATCGATCCAATCGCAAGCACAAAAAGGCAATGCCGATCAGCTCCGCTTGCGCCCTACGAGGAAGCGCAAGTCGCGAATCCACGGACTGGTTCTGTCGCGGCGCTTCTGGCTGTTGGTCGCCGACCCGATATTCCAGTCGTTGCGGTAGATGTCTTCGAACAGATAGTTGATGGGATGCATCATTCCCTCCGAGGTCAATTAACAGGCCAAATCCGCCACTTTGGATCGATTCAAAGATAGGCCTTTCATTGGCAACGGTCAAGCAAAATTTGAATCGATCCAACGAAAGTGCTAGATGCGGCCCAAGAACGTGCTAAATGCATGTCAGGAGACCCGCGCAAATGGCGTCACTTACCGCAGGCAATCGACGACCCGTCCGGCTGGCCGATATCGCCAAGGCCGCCGGGGTTTCGCACGGCACCGCGTCCAATGTATTCAGCCGGCCCGAGATCGTGCGCGAGGAAGTTCGCGAACGGGTTCGCGCAGCCGCCGAGGCCATGGGGTATGGCGGGCCCGACCCAAAGGGCCGGCTGCTACGGGCCGGCAAGGTCAACGCCATTGGCGTTGCCACCGCCGAGCCCCTCTCCTATTTCTTCGACGATCCGTTTGCGCGCGTCATGATGGCGGGCATCTCACAGGCTTGCGATGCGACCGGAGCCGGCATCTCACTGGTTTCGGCCGCCAACAACGAACAGCTTGCCTGGAACATCCAGAGCGCGCTGGTCGACGGCTTCATCGTCTTCTGCATCGAGGGCGGTTCGCGCCTGGTGGAACTGGCACGCGAGCGCAAGCTGCCCTTCGTCGCGCTCGACCTCGATTCCGAGGACGGGTCGGTCGCCGCGATCGGTGTCGACAACATCGCCGGCGCCGGCATGGCGGCCCGCCATCTCACCGATCTTGGACATCGCCGCTTCGCCGTCCTGGCGCTGCCCTTCGCCGACGACCGAACGGGCATTGTTTCGGCCGAACAGGTCCGGGCCGCTACCTATGCAGGGACGCGCAACCGCCTCACGGGCTATCTCCGGGAGCTTTCGCGGGTTGGCGTCGATATATCCAAAGTGCCCGTCTACGAGACCGCCAACGACGTGGCGAGCACGAAGGCGGGGCTCGAAACCATCTTCGCCTCCGACGCGCCGCCCACCGCCATCCTTGCCA
>NZ_RZSJ01000936.1:0-1326 GCF_003998025.1 Mesorhizobium sp. M8A.F.Ca.ET.021.01.1.1 | reverse complement strand
ACCAGGTGCCGTTCGCCTCGCGCGAAATGCCGATGCCCTACGGTTGGGGCACCGGCGGCGTCCAGGTCACCGCCTCGATCATCGGCCCCGACGACGTGCTGAAGGTCATCGACCAGGGCGCCGACGACACCACCAATGCTGTGTCGATCCGCGCCTTCTTCAAGAAGGTCGCCAATGTCACTGTCACCACCGATACCGCCACCGCCAGCATCATCCAGACCCGCCACCGCATCCCCGAGCATCCGCTGACCGCCGGCCAGGTGCTGGTCTACCAGGTACCCATTCCCGAGCCGCTGCGCTTCCTCGAGCCGCGCGAGACCGAAACGCGCAAGATGCATGCGCTGGAGGAGTATGGCCTCATGCATGTGAAGCTCTATGAGGACATCGCCAAGCACGGCCGCATCGCCACCACCTATGCCTATCCGGTCAAGGTCGAGGGCCGTTATGTCATGGACCCCTCGCCGACGCCGAAGTTCGACAATCCCAAAATGCACCGCTCGCCGGCCTTGCAGCTGTTCGGCGCCGGCCGCGAAAAGCGCATCTACGCGGTGCCTCCCTTCACCGATGTGGTGAGCCTCGACTTCGAGGACCATCCGTTTGAGGTGCAGACTTTCGACCAGCCCTGTGCGCTCTGTGCGGCCGAAAACGTCTATCTCGACGAGGTCATCCTCGACGACCATGGCGGCCACATGTTCGTCTGCTCCGACACCGACCACTGCGAGAAGAGGCGCGAAGAGGGCCATCGCGGCCACCTTGCCCCCGAGACCCATCTGGCGCCAGCAAACATGGAGCCGGCCCAATGACCGACGAACCGCTGTTGCGCGTCTCGGCGCTCTCCAAATTCTACGGCTCGCGCGTTGGCTGCGACAACGTCTCCTTCGACCTGTGGCCCAGCGAAGTCCTGGCTGTCGTCGGCGAGTCCGGTTCCGGCAAGACCACGCTGCTCAACTGCCTGTCGACGCGGCTGCTGCCTTCCTCCGGCACCGCCAGCTACCGCATGCGTGACGGCCAGTTCCGCGAACTCTACCGCATGAGCGAGGCCGAGCGCCGCTTCCTGATGCGCACCGACTGGGGCTTTGTCCATCAGAACCCCGCCGATGGCCTGCGCATGACGGTTTCGGCCGGCGCCAATGTCGGCGAGCGTCTGATGGCGGTCGGAGACCGCCATTACGGCAAGATCCGCGCCACTGCGGTCGACTGGCTGTCGCGCGTCGAGATCGAGGAAGACCGCATCGACGACGAACCCCGCGCCTTTTCCGGCGGCATGCGCCAGCGCCTGCAGATCGCCCGCAATCTCGTCACCGGGCCACGGCTGGTGTTCATGGA
>NZ_RZSJ01000935.1:0-1335 GCF_003998025.1 Mesorhizobium sp. M8A.F.Ca.ET.021.01.1.1 | reverse complement strand
ATCCCGACCAGGTCGAGGGTGGCGGCGACAATGCGGATGCGGGCGAGACGGCCGCGGCTCCGGTCGACGGCGGCAGCGCCGAGCCCGTGATCACCGACATCGACAACTGATCGAACGGCACCGCAAGACATTGAACGGCGGGGAGAAATCCCCGCCGTTTTCGTTTGGGCTGACGTGGAATATTATCGATTGACAGACATCAATGCGTCTTGAGACAGCATGCCCCATGCACCATATCTCGGCTGAACGGGATCCGGCTCGAATGGGCGGGTCCGTCACCGCAATCTGATCCGGTGCCGCAAAGCGGGCTGGTGATGGAAGGAGACAGATATGAACCTTGAGAAATACTCAGAGCGCGTGCGCGGCTTTATCCAGTCCGCGCAGACGATGGCGCTCTCCCGCAACCATCAGCAATTCACCCCCGAACACATTCTGAAAGTCCTCGTCGACGATGACGAGGGCTTGGCCGCGTCGCTGATCGAGCGTGCCGGCGGCAATGTCCGCGACGTCAAGCTCGGCGTCGAGACGGCGCTCGAGGCGATGCCCAAGGTGGAGGGTGGCAATGGCCAGCTCTATCTGGCTCAGCCGCTGGCCAAGGTGTTCTCGACCGCCGAGGACCTGGCCAAGAAGGCCGGTGACAGTTTTGTCACCGTCGAGCGGCTGCTGCAGGCGCTTACCATGGAGAAATCGGCAAAGACGGCCGAAATCCTGGCCAAGGCCGGCGTCACCGCGCAGGCGCTGAACCAGGTCATCAACGACGTCCGCAAGGGCCGCACCGCCGATTCGGCGAGTGCCGAACAGGGCTATGACGCGCTGAAGAAGTACGCGCGCGATCTGACCGCCGACGCACGCGCGGGCAAGCTCGATCCGGTCATCGGCCGCGACGACGAGATCCGCCGCACCATCCAGGTGCTGTCGCGCCGCACCAAGAACAACCCGGTGCTGATTGGCGAGCCGGGCGTCGGCAAGACGGCGATCGCGGAAGGCTTGGCGCTGCGCATCGTCAATGGCGACGTGCCTGAATCGCTGAAGGACAAGCAGTTGATGGCGCTCGACATGGGCGCGCTGATTGCCGGCGCCAAATATCGCGGCGAGTTCGAGGAGCGGCTGAAGGCCGTGCTTTCCGAAGTCACCTCGGCCAGTGGCAATATCATCCTGTTCATCGACGAGATGCACACACTGGTCGGCGCCGGCAAGGCCGATGGCGCCATGGATGCGTCGAACCTGCTGAAGCCGGCGCTGGCGCGCGGCGAACTGCACTGCGTCGGCGCGACCACGCTCGATGAATACCGCAAGCATGTCGAAAAGGATCCAGCCCTTGCCCGCCGTTTCCAG
>NZ_RZSJ01000934.1:0-1338 GCF_003998025.1 Mesorhizobium sp. M8A.F.Ca.ET.021.01.1.1 | reverse complement strand
CTGCATCGCGAGTTCGCCATGAATTACGGGCTGGCGGTGGTGGCGAGCGTCTTCGTGCTGAAACTGGCGGCGTCGGCCATCTCGCTTGGCTCGGGCTTTCGCGGCGGATTGTTCTTCGCCTCGCTGTTCCTCGGCGCGCTGCTCGGCAAGGCGTTTGCCGGTGTCATGGCGCTCGTCTCGCCGGCCACTGGCATCGACCCCTCCGTCGCCGCCGTCGTCGGCATGACGTCGCTTGCCGTCGGTGTCGTCGGCGGTCCGCTGACCATGACCTTCCTGGCGCTGGAATCGACACGCGACCTGACGCTCACCGGCGTGGTGCTGGCCGCCTCGATCATGGCGGCGATCCTGGTGCGCGAGACCTTCGGCTATTCGTTCTCCACCTGGCGCTTCCACCTGCGCGGCGAGACGATCCGCAGCGCCCACGATGTCGGCTGGATGCGCAGCCTGACCGTCGGCTCGATGATGCGCAAGGATATCAAGACCATCGATGCGTCGACGACGCTGGCCGCCTTCCGCAAGGAATTCCCGCTGGGGTCGGCCCAGCGCGTAATCGCCGTCGATCCGGGGGATGAGTATGTCGGCGTGCTGATCGTGGCCGAACTGCACAGCGATCCTTCCGGAGGCGAGGCGACCGTGCGCGATCTTGCCCAGTACAAGGATGCCGTGCTGGTGCCGAGCATGAACGTGCAGGCCGCCGCCGAGACCTTCCAGCGCGCCGGCGCCGAGGAACTGGCCGTGGTCGAGGATTTCGCCGACCACATCGTGCTCGGTCTGCTGACCGAGGGCCATTTGATGCGGCGCTATGCCGAGGAACTCGAAAAGGCGCGCCGGGACCTGTCGGGGGAGGGATAAGCCGCCCGCGTTCTCCGAGTCGTCAGTGCTCGATCGGTCCCTTGGCCGGCACCAGAGCCGTGCCGGCTGTCGTCGGGCGCTCGATGACGCGGCGCACGCGCGGCGGCTCGTCGCCCGAGTGCAGCGCCCGCAAGCGTTCGCCGACCATGGCATCGGCATGGGTGATGCGGCCGTTATGCCTGACATATTCGAGCCAGGTCGGCGTGTGGTAATGCTCGATCCAGATCGACGGATTTTCGAGATCGCGCGCCAGCGTCCAGTTGCGGGCGCCGTCACGGCGGCGGATGCGGCCGCGCTCGGCCATGGTGGCGAGGAATTCCGCCTCGTCCTCGCGCCGGATCACATATTCGATCATGATGGCGATCGGGCCGCTGCGCGGCTTGAGGTCGAGCGCGAGGTGCGGTTCCTTGAAGCGGTTGAGCGGGTCGAGGTTGAGCACCTGCTGCTGCGGCAGCGGCAGGTGCTCAACCTCGACCCGCTCAACCG
>NZ_RZSJ01000933.1:0-1338 GCF_003998025.1 Mesorhizobium sp. M8A.F.Ca.ET.021.01.1.1 | reverse complement strand
GACTGAGGACCCTCACCGGTACTCGAAGATCGACCTGAATATGCCCGGCGCGATCACCGACAGCGGATTGACGTCGAGCACCGGCTTGTTGGCATTGCCCCTGAGCCGGTAGGTGACGCCGATCAGGCCGCGGTCGCGGCCATTGCCCAGAAGCGCGCCGACGATGGGCAGTTCGCCGAAAATACGGTTGAGGCCGTAGACCGGCATGAAGGTGCCGGTCATGTCCATATTGTTGTTCTGGTCGTAGAGGATGCCCTGGAACGTCGTGCCGATGCGCGGGCCACGCAGCACGCCATTGGTCAGCTTCAGGTAGCCGCTACCCTTGTCGATCTCGGCGTAACCCCGTTCGAACTTCACTCGCGACGTGTCGAGCTTGCCCTTCACCGCCTGGTTGAGGCTGCGGCTATCGCCGGCCGGCGTGGTCGAGACGATGGAGGCGAGTTTGGGTTCGTTGACGACGAAGAAGTTGCTGGTGTCGACCTTGCCCTTCATCGGTCCATCGCTGGCTCCCGACAGGGCCAATGTGATCGCGCCACCTTCCATGTGCTCATAAATGTTGAGGAACCGCAGGATGGCGCCGGCGTCCGCCGACTGCACGTTGAGCGAGCGTCTGTCGTCGCCGGTGGTGTTGCTGATGACGATGGCGGCGCCGGAACTCGCCGTCGCGCTCACCTTCAGTCCGTTCACCCTTGAACCGGCCGCACTGTAGTCGAGCTTCAGGTTGGACAGTTGCTCATCGTGGAAACCGGTCAGCTGATTGACATCGGCGCTGACGGAAATGTTGTCTGTTCCCGTCGTCTTCGTTGCGGTGTCCACATCGGACGTAAATTGCTTGATGAGCGAACGAGCGTCGAGCGCATTGCCATTGATGTCGACCGCGTAGCCCTTGCCCGATCGCTTGACCGAAACAGCCACGTCGTCGCCCCTGTTCAAGGTGACCTTGTTGAACTTGGCCGAAGACAAGGCGCCGTTGACCAGCACGATACTGCCGTCGACGGAGAACGTCTTGCCGTCGAGCTCGAAGTCGGACAGCGTCGTGGTGTCGCCGGACTTGGTCATGACGAATGTGGCGCTGGCGGGAACCCCCGCCCCCTTGCTCCAGCCGGCCCAGGGAATGTCCAGCCTGGCGTTGGTCAGGTCGGCCGAGACGTTCTGGTTGCCGTTGCCGCTCTTGTCGATCGCGACCTTCACCGTTCCGCCAAGCAGCGGCGTCAGGCCGGGCATGGCAACGGCGCGGATCTTGTCGTCGAGCACCAGGGCTACCTTGCGGCTGCGCGCCGGCCCGTCATCGGCCAGCGGCTCGACCAGATCGAGTTCGGCCGGAATGCCATTCAGCGA
>NZ_RZSJ01000932.1:0-1341 GCF_003998025.1 Mesorhizobium sp. M8A.F.Ca.ET.021.01.1.1 | reverse complement strand
GCCTGATGCTGTCGGGCGACCAGAACATCGTCAATGTGCAGTTTTCGGTGGCCTACCAGGTCTCCGACCCGCGCGCCTACCTGTTCGACGTCTCCGACCCCGACGGCATGCTGCGGCAGGTTGCCGAGAGTGCCATGCGCGAAGCGGTCGGCCGCCGGCCGGCGCAGGACATTTTCCGCGACGACCGGCAGGGCATTGCCGCCTCGGTGCGCGAGATCATCCAGACGACGCTGGACGGCTACAAGGCCGGTCTCAACGTCAACGCCGTCTCCATCGAGGACGCGGCGCCGCCACGCGAGGTGGCGGATGCGTTCGACGAGGTGCAGCGCGCCGAGCAGGACGAGGACAAGTTCGTCGAGCAGGCCAATCAGTATTCCAACCAGAAGCTCGGCCAGGCACGCGGCGAGGCCGCCCAGGTCCGCGAAGACGCGGCCGCCTACAAGAACCGTGTGGTGCAGGAAGCCGAAGGTGAGGCCCAGCGCTTCATCTCGGTCTACGACGAATATGTCAAAGCCCCCGATGTGACCCGCAAACGCCTTTATCTGGAAACCATGGAGAGGGTTCTGAAGGACTCGAGCAAGGTCATCGTCGAGCAGGGCAACGGACAAGGTGTCGTGCCCTATCTGCCGCTGCCCGCATTGCAGCCGAAACCACCGGCACCGGCCGCGCCGGCTGCGAACACGGGAGGTACCCAGTGATGGCCAACCGTCTTCCCATTTTCGCCGTCGTGGCGGCGGTTATCCTTTTCCTGATCTACTCCTCGGTCTTCGTGGTCAATGCGCGCCAGCAGGCGCTGGTGCTCCGCTTCGGCGAGATCGTCGATGTCAAGAGCGAGCCAGGCATCTATTTCAAGGCGCCATTCTCGTTCTTCGACGCCGACACTGTGCAGCTGATCGAAAACAGGGTGCTGCGCTTCGACCTCGACAACATCCGCGTCCAGGTGTCGGGCGGCAAGTTCTATGAGGTCGATGCCTTCATCGCCTACCGCATCTCGGATCCGCGCGTCTTCCGTGCGGCAGTGTCCGGTCAGATCGAACTGGCCGAGGCCCGGCTCAGGACGCGTCTCGATGCTGCCTTGCGCCGCGTCTACGGTCTGCGCGATTTCGAAGCCGCGCTCTCCGAAGAGCGTGCCGTGATGATGCGCGAAGTCCGCGATCAGCTCAGGCCCGACGCCACGTCGCTCGGCTTGCAGATCGAGGACGTCCGCATCCGCCGCACCGATCTGACGGCCGAAGTCTCCCAGCAGACCTACGACCGCATGAAGGCGGAACGCCTGGCGGAGGCCGCGCGGCTGAGGGCACGCGGCAACGAAGCCGCGCGGCCTCCGCCAGGCGTTCCGCC
>NZ_RZSJ01000931.1:0-1347 GCF_003998025.1 Mesorhizobium sp. M8A.F.Ca.ET.021.01.1.1 | reverse complement strand
CATCATCATGGGCGATTTCAACCCGCCGGACGAATCGAACTGGACATTCAAGCGCGAGGTCGAGGAACCCGAGAACTGGCCCGGCTACAAGTTTTTCGCCCAGCCATCCGGCCTGTCGCCGCAGGGCGAGAACCGGCGAGGCAAGACGCGCAAGGACTACGAGGAAGAGGAAGCGAGCTTTGGCGGCCCGAAAGCGGCCGACGCGCGCCGCAACGTGCATGGCGAGTATGCGGCCAAGAAGGTCGGCACCGTGGTCTACGACCATTTTGCCCTGCACAAGCATCGCTCGGATTCGAAGCTCGAACCGGTGCGCAACCTGCCGTTCTACATGGGCTTCGACGCCGGCGGCCGGCCGGCCTGTGCGATCGGCCAGTTCATGCCGACGGGCCAGTTTCGGGCGCTCCGCGAGATCATTTCCGATCCGGCCATCATCACGGGGCCACGCCGGCACGCCGAAGCGGTGATGGAAGTTCTGTTGCGCGATTTCGCCGGCATGCGGTGCGGGGGCGCCTGGGGCGATCCTTCGGCCTGGGACGGCGCCGACAAGCAGCGCGGCGAGCTGGCGCACATGGAAACCGTGTCGCTGGCGCTGCAAATCCCGATCTATCCGACCGAAACCAACGACTTCAAGTCGCGCTTCGAGGCGGTCGATTTCTATCTCAACGGTGACATCGAGGCCAACACGCCGCGCTCGATATGGTGCCCGACGCTCAAAAATACGATCCGGGGCTTCGTCTCGCAGTATCACCTGACCAAGAATTCGAGCGAGGCCAAGACCGAAAGCGTCGAGATCGACAAGAACGAGTATTCGCACATTCAGGACGCCTGGCAGTACCTGCTCTATGGCTATCGCGGCCGCGCCAGGGTCAAGACCGACGCCGCTCAGATGGGCAGGCCTGCCAACGTCGTGCCGCTGCGCTCCATCACGGCCAAAACCGATTTCGATGTCTTCAGCCGTTGAATGGCGCCTGGTCTCGCCCGCCTCCCGTGCGGCCACGCTGTCCCTCGCAGGCGCAGGTGCGCGTGTGAGGCGGCTGGTGCTGGCGCAGGTGCGCAGCTCGCTGGTCGAGACTGTCGGGATCTATCGCGGGGAACAGTGCCTGGCTGTCGTCTACTTCGGGCGGCATGGCTGGCGGCGCCGCGAAATGGCGCTGTCGATCGCGCCAGAAGCCGCGCCGCACATGCGCAAGCTGGTCCGCATCGCGCAATTGACGCTTTTTGCCATGGCCGAAACTCACCTCATCGTCGCCAACGTCCATCCGGCCAACCTCGCCGGCCAGCGCATGGCGGCGCTGGCCGGCGAGGTTGGCCGGATGGACGTTGGCGACGATGAGGTGAGTTTCGGCC
>NZ_RZSJ01000930.1:0-1351 GCF_003998025.1 Mesorhizobium sp. M8A.F.Ca.ET.021.01.1.1 | reverse complement strand
CCTGCAATCAGATCCGGCAATTGCAGCATGTCAGCGAATATAAAGTCCGGTTCGGTCGAAGCAAGCCGCGCTTTCAATCCCGGATTGCCGGCGTGCGCGCCGCCGGTGAAGGCGAAGACGTGCATGCCGGCCGCGCGTGCTGCCGCGACGCCGGCGGGGCTGTCCTCGATGACCAGGCAGTTGCGCGGACGCGCCCGCATGCTGGCGGCAGCGTGGAGAAAAAGGTCCGGTGCCGGCTTTCCCCTGGCAACCATGGCGGCGCTGAACAGATGCGGCTCCATCAGCGTGAGCAGACCGGTGACGTCGAGCGCGTAACGAATCCGTTCCAGCGTACCGGAAGAGGCAACGCAATACGGCAGGCCGAGCTTCGGCAACATCTCCCTGACGCCGGCGATCGGCTTCAGCTCCTCGCGGAACTTTCGCATGAGGTCAACGCGCAGGGCGGTGAGATGCCGATCGGTGATCTCCAGGCCGAAGTCGCGGCCGAGGATCTCGCGCACGCTCTTCATGCTCTTGCCGAGGAAATGTTCGTAGGCGGCGTCTTCGCCGATGCTGCCGCCGGCAAGTTCGATCATGCCGAGCAGCGCCGAGACGGAGAGCGCCTCGCTGTCGACCAGCACGCCGTCGCAGTCGAAGATGACCAGTTCAGGCGTCATGGTGCCGGCTGGCTCTCAGAGCTTGCCGGCGATGTAGCGCGTCAGCGTGGCGCGCGTGCCATTGGCCCAGAGCACGTTGAGCGCGTGGGCGAAGGCCTCGACGAAGGCGGTGGCGCGGCCGACATCGCCATAGATGTCGTCCATCGCAAGCCAGGCGGCAGGCGCGGCCTTTGCCGCCTTTGCCGTTGCCTGCATCCGATCCCAGCTCGGGTCGTTGGGTTCGATGACGGCGCCGCTGTCCGTCGTTCCGAAGCAGTAGCGGCACCACAGCGCCGATTCCAGCGCCAGTCCGGTAACGCCTTTGCCCGCCTTCAGCCGGTCCGCGATGGTCGGGATGATGAATTTCGGCTGGCGGTTGGAGCCGTCGAGGCAGAGCCGGCGCACTGTGTCGCCGATCTTGGGATTGGAGAAGCGCTTCTCGATGAGCTGGTAGTAGTCTTCCAGCACCGTGTCCGGCACGGGCGGCACGGTCGGGATGATCTCGTCATGCTCGAGCTTGTCGAGGAAGCCGCGCACCAGCGGCTCCTGCATCGCCTCATGGACGAAATGGATGTCCATCAGCCCGGCCGGATAAGCAATGGTGGCGTGGCCGCCATTGAGGATGCGGATCTTCATGAGCTCGTAAGGGGCGACCTCCCTGACGAACTGCACGCCGACCTTTTCCAGCGGCGGGCGGCCATCGGTGAAATGGGGTT
>NZ_RZSJ01000092.1:0-14300 GCF_003998025.1 Mesorhizobium sp. M8A.F.Ca.ET.021.01.1.1 | reverse complement strand
ATCACGCTTGGGCAACTGACAAAGCCCAATGCTCATAAAGCCGGATCAGGTCCGGCCGGTGTGTGGCGTAGGTGCAGTATGACGATGTGAGCCGCTACACCGTGCGCGTCTCCCAGTCTGTCCATAGGCTCGGAAGAAGTCGGACCCGGTCAGTTGCAACTCCCTTTCCCAGCACTCCACTGCCCGGTAGAGCGCATGAAAAATCTCCTTTCGGGCGGTTTCTTAAGACGCTCGCCACGCCATGAGGCAGTGGGGGCATCGGTGTGCGTCAGGTGCTTCTGCCCATGCAGGATTCCAGAACATTGATGAAATCGTTTGTTTCGATGAAAGGCATCCACACTTTGGATAGTTGACCACGCGTTTCAAAGATCGTGAACTACATCTCGTCGTTGTGCTCGACGCACTCCCGACAGAGCGCAACCTCATGGGCGCGGCATGCAGGATTAACCGAGCCCAGCCGGTCATGAGTGCGGCCGGCGCTCGGCTGCTCGATTATTTGCGCGATAAGCTCGCGACCATGTCCGCGGAGGTATTCAAACTTAACGCTGCGTCCGGGAGCTCTTGCCCTCCAGTTCGCGACGCTCTCCCGCCCATCCAGTGCTCGTTTATTTCGTCGGATAGTTTGACCCGGCTCTACCGAATCGCCGCTTCAGGATCATTCTTCCCGATTTCGTCACGCTCGTATTTTCTGCCGCGTCCTACACCGATTGGGCGCGAACAAAACTGAGCGCCTTGGAACCCGAACCCGTGCGTCGTGACCGGGAGCATCCGGGGCGAACTCATCCGCTCGGGGGCATCGCATCACCGGACGGCGACAGGCACGGTCGACCGGCATCTCGGCATCGGCTGGGAATTCGTCCATGGTCTGCATTGGCGACGACGCTTCCTGAGGCCACGTAGCCCTTATGCCAAGCTGGGCGCCCGGTTTGCGGCATCCGTGCCTACCCTCTTCGGACCTCGTGGGTTCCAACCGGCGACGAGGCGTGCATAGGCGCCCTCGGCCTGCTCCACCCAGCGGCGCTCTTCTTCCCGGTGGCTCTTTATGTTGTAGGCGTGCGCTCCCTTTTGGCCGCGCACAGCCTTGCTCCCGGCCTTGAGTTCCACATCGCGCAAGCTTCTTGGCATGCAGGGAGGGTCGAGCCTACGCGTAACTCTCGCCCTTCTCAACAGATGACAGATCACGACAGAGAGTTTGCGTGCGGTTGCCACGGCCGCGACATGCTGTCCGCGCCGGGCTCGCACGCCGCAGGGAGAAGGCTCGCAACGGTCCGGGAGCACGAGCGGCCGCCCAGGCCGCCTCGACGAGCATGCCGCGCGCATGACCACGGCCCTGCTTGGTGATCCGCCCATGGTAGGCCGGACCTGGCCGGACTGCTGGACGCTTGGGTTCAACCCGAGATAGGTCACGAGCTTCTGCGGATCGTCGAAGCGCGACACGTCGCCGATCGCCGCCCTTCATCGCCAGCGCGACGGTGATGTCGACGCCGGGAATGGTCATCAGCCGCTTCACGCCTTCATCCTCGAGAGCCGAGCGGACAAGATCGCGTTCGATGACCTGGAGGTCTTCGCCCAATCGGTCGAACTCGCGCAGATGCCCATCGATCGCGAGGCGCTCGTCCTGCGGTACGACCTGCTCGATTACCAGGTCCGACCCTTGGCGCCGCACAGGTCGGCATGCGGGCAGGACGGATCAGGTGGCTATGAAGGATCGACTGGATGACGCTCTTCAATCGAGATCTCTGTCGGACAATCTGATTGCGCCGTGTCACCTGTCGACGCAGAGCCTGCGTCGGCTCGTCCGCAATCCAGACTTCTGGCAAGAAGCCGCTGGCATAGAGCTGCGCAAGAACGTCGGCGTCGATCGTCGTTTTGATCTTGGCATAGGCAACGATAAACACCTGTTTCGGCTTGGCGATCCCCACCTTCTTCACATGCGGCGCAATCACAGCTGCAGCGGACGTCGCGCTGCCGGTGGCCTCGATCACCCCGACATCGTTCGGCGACAGCTTCGCGGCGAACGCCGCCAGCAGATCGCGCCGCATGTCGACGCGGCCGAGTCGCCTGAGCCTGCCCTCCTCCCATGCCACTGCTTCGGCGAAGGCGCGGTGAATATCCAGTCCGATGATAAGCATGCCCGTTCCTCCTTCTTGGCTCGGTCAAAGACGGGAGCTGGCGGGCAACACGACATCTACTGATCCGCGCTCGCAGCGCATCCGGGAAAGTCGCCAGGGGCGGCCATGTAACGAGCTCGGGCTCTCAGCCCACGGTCTATTGACGGCCTGCCTGCACCTTTGTGCTCCCGGTGCCCCACGTCCCGGATGGGCTCACCATAAGGGCGTTCCAAAACAAGAACAGCAGGACGAGAAGACACCACAGATCACATACCGGATAGCGGCAAGGCCAAGCGCTTCGTTCAGATAGGCTTGCGCCAATGGGCTTAGGCCGAGCCTACAACAGCTCTCAAAAACGCTGCCGGACTGCTGCATTGGCTCGCCGATACAATTGGCACAGGCCTCACGGCAGCTTAGGATCAAACCGCCCATCAGTCGCCTCGGACTGGAAAGGTGCACCCTATTAGATTCCACGCCCAGCTAGGTCGGGGCCGCCGAAGACGCTGGTTGATAGCCCGGCGCCATCGGCCCGGCGTTTCAAACTGCCAATCTCTGACCTGCACAGTACGAACGATTGCTCGCTTCGGCAGATCACGCGGCTCATATGTCGGACCTTAACGTCATCCATCATAAACTTTTTGCGACAAAAGATTGCAAGAATGCTAAATTGTTAAAGTCGTTTGTTTCGGTTAAAGGCATCCATCCCATGGATGGCTGATGACATGCGTTTCAAAGGACTTGATCTAAATCTCCTCGTTGTGCTCGACGCACTCCTGACGGAGCGTAATCTCTCGGCGGCGGCACGCAGGATCAACCTGAGTCAGCCCGCCATGAGTGCGGCCGTCGCCCGACTGCGCGATTATTTCCGCGATGAACTGTTTACGATAAGAGGTCGCGAACGATTTCTAACCCCGCGTGCGGCAGCATTTGCCCCCGCAGTTCGCGACGCTCTCCAGCACATCCAGTGCTCGATTATTTCTTCGGATCCGTTTGACCCAGCTCGAGCCGATCGCCTCTTCAGGATCATTCTTTCCGATTTCGTCACGCTCGTGTTTTTCGAAAAGCTTGTGGAGCGTATTTCACGGGAAGCCCCCGCCGTCAGCTTCGAACTGCTGCCTGTCGACGATAGCCCCGATGAGCTTCTCCGGCGCGGTGACGTCGATTTTCTAATTCTACCGGATATGTTCACGTCGAGTGTGCATTCAAGCATTGCGCTGTTTGACGAGAAGCTCGTGTGCGTAGGCTGTCCCACAAACAAGCAGCTGCCACAGCAGCTTACATTCGAGAGATACATGTCGATGAGGCACGTCGCGGTCAGGTTCGGGCGTACGATGAAGCCGTCTATCGAGGAATGGTTTTTGCTTGAGCATGGCCTTAAGAGACGTGTCGAGGTCGCCGTGCAGGGCTTCAGCATGATTCCACCTATGGTGTCCGGCACAGCTCGTATAGCGACCATGCCCTTACGGCTGGTCAGGCATTTCGAAAAAACGTTCCCCCTGCGGGTTATCGAACTTCCGCTGCCATTTCCCACATTCACCGAGACCCTCCAATGGCCGGCCCTCCACAATAGCGATCCGGCAAGCATCTGGATGCGGGAGATAATGATACAGGAGGCATCTCGGATGGCTGCCCCGCTGTGAACCCTCGGAAAATTCAGGCGCACCTATAGTCACTACACCTGTCACCATCTACTTTGACGACAATAGCCCTCGCCGGATAAAGTCGATGCTGGCGGCAAGTGCGCCTGCGAGATCGTCCAGAGAATGGACTTCCTCGATCAGCTCGAACGAGAAAGGTCCCGCGTAGCCGCCATCCAGCAGCGCCTGAATCTGGCTGCCATTGTCGGAACCTGCAAGAAAGCGATCGGGGTAAATCCAGAAGGTCGGGTCGTTTACGCTTGAAATGTGCACCAGGCCGGTAAGCTCGCAGAACAGGCATGTCTCCCCGGCCAGGGTGTGGTGGAACGTGTCGTGCACGAGGCGAAAGACGGACTGGCCATCAACCGCGGCAACGGCCTCGGCCGCTTCCTTCTTTGATCGAAGCGAGCAGGTTCGGAAACCCAGCGGCTCGATGAGACCGATCAGACCCCGCGACTGGAGGATTGGCTTGATCTCGTTTAGAGCGAAACGAAGATTGTCCTGGCGCTCGCTATTGGTGGGCCACGAGCTGCGGTTGGCCGGCACCAACACGAGCGTCTCTGCCCCGCACGCCGTCGCATAATCGGCGAGGTTGCTTGCCTCGGCCTGACGCGTTGGAGTCCAGTCGTTGAACCGCTGCAAGGCGTTGACAGAGATGATCGTGACGCCCGCTTCGGTAGCGGCAAACCGAACGTCCGCAGCCGGAATGCCGCGTGCGACAGGATTGCTGAAATGAGGGTAACGGATTTGGACGTCGGTCAGGCCTTGGTCACGGGCAAGCGCGAAAAGCGCACTGACGTCAAGGCGGGGCGCCGCCATGTGATCGAGTGCAAAGCGGGGCGATACCTGGCGCATTGCTTGACTTTCCTTCCATGAAGCGCGGCTGCCATTTCGGCATCCGGCTTCTTTCAAGACGGAACCACGCCGGTTCACAGATCGGACAGAGACGGCCGAGTCAATCGAGCTTTCCTTTCATCGGTGAAAGGAAAATGGGCGCTCATGATAGAAATCCATCAAGGTCAAATATTTTCCGGAAGATAAATGTCGAACGGCAGAAATGTCTGCCCCGGGCTCTCCGCGACGCCGGCTTTGATGGCCCGCTCCATTGCCATTATCAGCTCCTGGCAAAGTCGGCGCATTGGCGTGCCGACCGCCATCGTCAAGATGTCATCCGCAAGCGCCCCACGTGACTGCGGCGTCATTTCACTCACGATCGCGACGAGATCCTGACCGCTCCCCTCTTCTCGGAGCGCGGAAATTGCTCCCTCTATACCCCCGCCGGCCATATAGAAGCCGACGAGCTCTGGTTCCCGCTGCATAAGATCCAGCAATTTTTCGTAAGTGAGCTGCCGTTCATCAAGGTTCACGAGCGGATCAAGCACCTCGAATTTGGGCGCGTTCTCACGAAAATAGGCACGAAAGGCCGTTTCCCGCGTCGCATGCGCCTGGAAGCGATGGCTTCCGACAAACACCGCCACCTTGCCGGGCCGTTTTGCGGCCTTGGAAAACACCCAAGCGGCAGTCCGTCCGACCTTGCTGTTGTTGAGGCCGATGTAGCCCTCGCGCACGCCATCGGCGAAGTCGGATAACAGCGAAAATACCGGGATACCTTTCGCCTTGAGCTCCTCGACTGATGCTGTGATTTTCGGGTGATCGGCCGCCACCATGGCGATCGCCTGGCAGCGGCTTCCAAGGTCCTTAAGAAGCGGGAGCAGGTCACGCGGCAAATGTGACTGCGCGAACTCGATGATCGGAAGGCCGTGGAAGGATTTAGCCATACTGACCGACTCTTCAATATTGCGAGCGAAATCTTGGTAAAAATCGTGGGCAGGTTTTCTCAAGATGAAGCCCAGCTTGTAGTGCGGCAGGTGCTGCTGCAAGCGCTGTTTGATGAGACCGGCAGCATGATAGCCGATCGCGTGCGCGGCCGCATGGACCCGCTGGGCGGTCTCCTCTCGCACCGGAAGGCGGACGTTCAGAACCCGATCGACTGTTGCTACGCTGACTCCGGCTTCGCGGGCGAGATCGGCAATTGTGACGCGCTTTCCCCTAGCGATTCTGATCGGCCGGTCCTCCGTCATCCGGTGCGATCCCGCGACGGCTTGGGGCGGCAAGCTGAAATAGTTACCACACCCCACGGTTGATAACGCATTCGACGAACAGCGCTCCATGCGGACCCAGATGAGTTTCCGTGAACCGTTCGTTTGCTTAGGGGCTTCATGGTGTTGTATTACTCTCCGCGTTAGTACACTATTTCCAGCGCTCTTTGGAGGCCGGCAATTCGACTGCTGTGAAGGCCGTGACTTACACGTCGCGCTATTGCTTGCTTGCGGGGAGCCCGTTTGATGTAACCCTAACCGCGGAAAGCGGCTTCCATCCGGGACTGGTCCAATTCGCCTTCCCAGCGAGCGACAACGAGCGATGCCACCGCATTACCGACTAAATTCGTCAGCGCGCGGCATTCCGACATGAAGCGGTCCACGCCAAGAATTAGAGCCATTCCGGCAACGGGAACACTCGGCACGACAGACAGAGTAGCGGCCAATGTGATGAAGCCGGCGCCGGTGACGCCTGCCGCACCCTTCGAGGAAAGCATCGCAATTAGCAGCAGGAGGATCTGATCGGCAATTGACAAATCTGTGTTCGTCGCCTGCGCGATGAAGAGGGCGGCGATCGTCATGTAGATATTGGTGCCGTCCAGATTGAATGAGTATCCAGTAGGGATGACGAGACTTACGACCGAACGCGCGGCGCCGGCCTTCTCCATCTTCTCCATGAGCGAGGGCAGCGCGGCCTCCGAGGAGGACGTTGCCAGGACAAGCAGCAGCTCGTCCTTGATGTAGCGGACAAGAGAAAAGATCGAGAAGCCGTTGCAGCGGCAGACCACGCCGAGAACCCCGAACACGAAGAGGAAGGCGGTCAGATAGAACGTCGCGACCAGTATCGCGAGGTTGGCCACCGAACCGATTCCGTATTTGCCGATCGTAAAGGCCATAGCGCCGAAGGCGCCGATGGGTGCAGCCTTCATCAGAATGCCGACGAGCTTAAAAATGGGGGCGGTGAGCGCCTGGAGAAAGGTAACGACCGGCCTGCTCGTCTCTCCGGTCATCGCCAGAGCAATGCCGAACAAGACCGAGAAGAACAAGACTTGCAGGATGTCGCCTTCCGCGAAGGCACTGGCAATCGTTGACGGGATGATGTTCATCAGGAAGCTGGTCACGGACTGCTCGTGAGCCGTGGCCACATAGCCCTTAACGGCTTCGACATCGAGCGAGGCCGGATCGATGTTGAGGCCGGCGCCAGGCTGAACGATATTCGCGACAATCAGCCCGACAACGAGTGCAAGCGTCGAGAAGGTAAGGAAATAAACCATCGCCTTGGCGGCAACTCGGCCGACCTTCTGCAGATCGCTCATGCCGGCAATGCCGGTCGCAATTGTCAGGAAGATGACAGGTGCGATAATCATCTTGATGACTTTGATGAAGGCATCGCCGAGCGGCTTCAGGCTTTGGCCGGTTTCCGGATAGAGGTAGCCAATTGCGGCTCCAAGGACCATGGCGGCAAGTACCTGCACGTAGGTCCGGGCAAAATGGCGCTTGCGGGGCGCTGCGATCGCGCGGGGGACTCTTGGAACCAACATCGTTTCTCTCTCCCTGACCGGATCGGGGTGGGGGCTCCTCCTTCTCCCATGCTGCGCTCCGGTCGAGCGCTGCTGTCATCTCGGAGCAAGCGCCGTGCCAACTGGACGCCTGTCCCGTCCAGCGAGATTGGTGCAGTTGCGCACTGGAACCCTCCACCTTGCCGGAATTCTGCACTCGAGGCTCGCCAAAGATCGCGTCTGAGGAAGTGCTTCATCAGAGAGGGAATTGACCAGGTCGCCTTGCGCCCGTGCCCTTTGATGTTCGCCGCAGATCGACTGCCGGTTGCCTTGGTGACTTTGGTTTGTCAGTTTTGGAACGGAATGCGCGCAAACTGCAGGATATCCTACACGCCCATCAGAGCACGCGGTACAAGCGATTAAGCGTAGGAGCGCATTGAATCTCCGAGGTCAAAAAATCTTGAATAAGGTCCGCGTGCGAAGTGAATCCGCAACTCGTCAAAGTTCTCCACCGTTTGATCAAGCGGTCGCGTTTCCTGGCGCTGCAAGATGGCGTTATCTGATGGCTCAAGCGCTGGAACGCCCAGGAAATCCCAAACCGCTCCCAAGCATTGGGCAGGTTCGTGAAGTAGGCTCTCGTATTCCATTACAAGCAGGTTGGTCGACGTGAAGGAGTCCATAACGCGAGCGTGAAAATCGTCGGCGGCTTTGAAATAAGCCTCACAGTCGGCGATTGACAACCTGACGCTCGGTGGCCGAGCGGTATCGTTGTCCGAGCTGAACTTCAGCCACTGACCGCTTTCCCTGGCCTGCACAAAGGATCGGAGCGATTCCAATACGTTTCGGCGAACAACGAGGATGACCTTGAGTGCTGGCCAACGAGCTAATTCCGCAAAGAATGCTGGACGCTCGCGAAACTGAGGTTCATTGATCTTGCAGCCAAGATGCGTCACATTCTTGTAGTCGCGCATAGGGCAGCGCACATAGGCAAGCTCAAGAAGCTCGCGATCCGTGCCTAGCAGGCGATCCGTGCTGGGCCAATTGGGATCATATTCGTTTAGCAACTCACCGTTACTCAGAACGGTCGGATGCTCGTTTAGCAATTCTTCTAAATAGTGTGTTCCGGTCCTTGGCATAGCAAGGATCACAAAAGGCTCAGGAGTTGGTTCGTTGTGGGTCATTGCATGTGTATCCAACTAAATAATGGCCGCGACGGTCTGGGGACGCGCACAAGAAGCTTGGCTGCTATCGCTTGAACGCTCCGGGTGGGTCCGCGCGCCTCACCACCCAGCCTGTACTCCGAGGTGTGGTCGCGAAGATGGGCGCGTGCCTGCAGCGGCTGGGTGGCGCCCGGCTTCGGCGTTGTTGTACCACTCGCGATTCCTGGCACACGCATGCCTCCGGGCCGCTGGGGGCAGTTTGCAATCCGGCATTGCGGACCTCCTTCTCGTTGATGGGCGTAGGTAAGCGTCAACGCATTAGTCGTCGATGAAACAGTCCAGCCGACAGAAAAAAAGGCAATACAGCGAACATGCAAAGTGCGCCTATATGCAGCCCTACATTGTCGCCCAGGCGGCCGAGCATCACCGGACGGATTAGATCGATAGAATTCGCCAGCGGCGAGAAGGCCGCAATCTGCTGAAACACTCCTGGCAATTGGCCGACTGGAAAAACCGCGCCCGAAAGGAACAGCATGGGTGTGATGACAAGCGTCTGATAGAAAATAAAATAGTGATAACTGGGCGCGAGCGCGATGACGAGCATGGCCAGGCTCGCAAAGGCGAACCCGGTGAGAGCGATGACCGGCAGCACGTAGAGAACCGACGTCCACGCGGCATAACCTAGCGCGGCGGCAACAATCGCAATTGTCGTACCGGCCAGAAAGGCCTTTGTGGCTGCCCAGGTCAATTCACCGAGAACGATGTCGCCGAGGGTAAGTTGTGTGTGCAGGATTGCTTCCCAAGTGCCCTGATCGCGCATTCGACCGAAAACCGCGTAAATTGTTTCGAAGGTTGATGCTGTCATCGCGCTCGTCGCAACCATGCCGGCTGCCAGAAAGGCGATGTAGGATGCACCTTCGATGCGGCCTACCAACAGTCCAAGGCCAGTGCCGAGCCCGAAAAGGTAAATCATCGGATCAGCAAGGGTGCCGAGCATTGAAGCAAATGCCACCTTCTTCCATGCCAGATGATTGCGGCGCCACACCGCGATCCAGTTCCAGGCGTTGGCGGGTAGAGCGGCCGCAAAACGTTCACCCATTGCTCACTTCTCCATCTCACGTCCGGTTAACCTCAAGAAAACGTCCTCCAGACTGGGTGGACGCTCTAGAATACGCAGACCCGCTCGACCGCGAAGCTGGATGCGCACATCCTCCGGCTCAGGCGCATAGCAAAAGAGCGTCTCGCCGCTTACCTCGACACGCTGAACGTACGGTCTGATCAGCGAAATCAGCTCCTGTGGATTGCCGCCGAAGATCTCGATCACGTTGCACCCAATGTACTCGTCGATCAGCGCATGAGGACTGCCCTCGGCGATCTTGCGTCCCCGCTCGAGAACACACAGCCGATCACAAAGCCGCTCAGCCTCTTCCATGAAATGGGTGGTCAAAATGATCGTTTTTCCGCTCGCCAGCAGGAAACGAAGTCGCTCCCAGATCAGATGGCGGGCATGCGGGTCGAGGCCGGTCGTGGGCTCATCCATCACAAGCAACTGGGGGTCGTTGATCAGAGCACGTGCCAGCGTCAGGCGCCGCTTCATCCCGCCGGATAGCAGGCCGACACGTGAATCCGCCTTGCTCTCAAGGCGAGCGAACTCGAGGAGCCGTGGGATGACGGCGTTGATCTCTCTTGTACTCATGCCGAAGTAGCGCCCGAACACCAACAGGTTCTCGCGTACCGTAAATTCCAGGTCGAGATTGTCGAACTGCGGGACCACGCCTATGCCCTTGCGGGCCAAGCGGCTGCGTGCCGGCACTGGTAGACCGAGGACTGTTATATCACCCGCGTCAGGCCGGGTCATACCGAGGAGCATACGCGCAATCGTGCTCTTGCCTGCGCCGTTCGGCCCCAGCAGACCGAAGCACTCTCCCGATGCAACGGTGAAGGACAGCCCGTCCACAACGAGCTTGTTTCCGAATAATTTGGTTACGCCGGTAAGGTCGATTGCTACATTGGACATGCGTCTATCTCAAGCGGAATGAGTCCGATTGGCCACCGGCAGCTTACTTGCGAATTCTGGTTCAGAGCAGGCCACCGCCTTGAGATGGCACCTTTGGAAAGTCGCGGCCGGAGCGACGCGTGTATCGCTTCCGCCAAAGAATAACGTCAAGATGCCACGTGTCGCTTCCAGATAGTTCCCGTTCTGACCATAGGTAACTCGAAAGCTTCACCCCGTGTCGACTGACACAACTTACTCGGTCACTCGGCGCTGCAAGGCCGTCAGACTTCACCAGCTGTGAGCGAAAGATCTGCAGTATGAAGTGACTCCGCAATTCCAGAATTGCCCGCAGCATTTGCTCCGGCAAGCGGCATCGCGCTTGTGATTTCCTTTGTGCTCCTGTTGGGCAGGGGAACACTTTTACGCGACAGCCAATCGCTATTGCTCAATGTACACAGGGCGTAAGCCTTCAAGGGGATCAACAGGAATATCCTGATTAACGCGTGCATTGAATAGCCGATGAATCGAAGCTGCCGAGTGCGGAAAGATAACACCGTAGATCTGATTATGGTCATCGTGACAATAGCCAGCACCGTCCACCAATTTACTGTATGTGAAAATAGTAGCTCACCGAGCGCCGTTACTACCGCGATGCCGAGCAACAATGGGCCGAGATTCTCTCCCATCACATCCAAAGTTAGATAGCGATCCAGGCCACGCAGTAGACCTCGCGCAAGCATCGTGTCCCGGAAGGTGCTTCGTGCCCAGCGGAGTTGTTGGCGCAAATAAGGTCCCATCTTGTCCGGAACGACTGTCGCCGCGACGGCACCTGGAACGTACTCGGTTCGAAAGCCTGCTTTCAGCATGAGGATCGTAAGATGACGGTCTTCACCGAAGTCGCTTGGTTTCCCCCTGAACAGCTGCGTCTCGTATTGATCCAGCAGAGAAAGGAGACAAGACCGGCGGTACATTGCACATGGGCCGCAGCAGCACATGACCGCACCAAAGCGACCTTGCGCCGCGCGCTCCTCATTGCAAGCCAGCCAGTATTCCATATCGATCAATCGGGTCAACCAAGTGTCGCTGCGGTTGTATGCCGTCAGCTGGCCCATGGCCGCTCCGACCATGGAATCCCGCATTTTTACTGCAAGCTTTGTGATGACGTCGGACGCAAGTGTCGTGTCAGAGTCGACGCTGAGCACGAAATCTCCAGATGAGCGGCGGATGGCGGCGATCTGCGCCTTGCGTTTGCCAACATTCTCGCGGAGCAGAATGAAATTGAATCTCGGGTCGCCCTCGTAGGCGTGATGTACCGGGATGACGGCATTACGATTTCCAGAACCGTCGTCAACCAGATAGACCTGAAATGTTCCGGCGTAATCTTGATTTGCAATGGAAGCTAAACACGCCGCGAGTGTGCGCGGGTCCTCATTGTAGCAGGGGATAATGACATCCACGCTCGGCCAACGGTCGGATCCGAACAAGCTTTCCGACGGCGGCGTAACATTTTCCGGTTGGGAGTAGACCGCTTGCATGCCTCTGTAAACAGTCGAGAGCACCGCATAAGACGAAACGGCAACAGTACTGGCTGTGGTGAGAAGGTCCATAGGATCTCTGTTTGTTCAGGGGTGTTGAGGAAGTGATCGGATTACAAATCCGCGGCCGTGCAATTCTGGAATTAGGCGTGACAACGCTGTCACCGTCTGGTCGCGCAGACTGGCTTGATTGCCTGGTTGCAATTCGTCGGGAGCGCACCCGTCGTGCAACAGCACGATTGCGCCCGGCCGGATATCGGCGAGCACTCTGTCGACGATGGCGTCAACGCCGGGGCGAGACCAGTCGCGTGGATCAATGGACCAATGGACGGGCGCCAATGCCGCACCCGCTGATGCAGCGATTACTTCTTCGGTCCAGATGCCATACGGTGCACGAAAGTACCGAACCATGGCCTGCGGGCAAGCCATCCCTATGACTCTGTTTGCCTCAACTATCTGGCAGTCGACTTCGACGGACCCGCATTTGGCCAGGTCCGGATGAGTCATCGTGTGGTTGGCTATACCGTGCCCGTCTGTAATAATTCGGCGAACGAGTTCCGGCTCGTCGGCCGCGTAGGCCCCAACAACGAAGAAGGTCGCCGTCACCTGATGTTGCGCCAGCACATTGAGTATCTGCGGTGTGAAAAATGAATTGGGACCATCGTCAAACGTCAGATAGACGCTGCGCTCTGCAGTGCCATCGGCATTGTCACTCTGCCCTTCGCATATGTAGTCCAGAGGCTTCATAGTTCCGGACCGTTCCGGTCGATCAGGGTACCGGACGGCCACTCGTCCATCGAGCGTCCGATCGGCGAAACCAACACGAGTACGTCTTCCAGGCGCGTGGGCGGCAGGTCGGGATGCACATCTGGACGGGTCGATCGTACGCGAACGCCCGACACAATGTTCGCGAGGCCGGCTCTGCAGAATCTTTCGACATGGTTTCGCAGCGCGTGCCGAACCGTGCCGAAAGCGAATGGAACACCCAACTGATGGAGCACTGGGTACGCCACGCGCATCGAAAAACCGATTCCGAGCCCTTCAAGATCCGGACGAACCGCGTACAGGCCCAATTCAGCGACGATCAAGTCGACCTCGCCAACTTTGATGAAGCGCCGCAGCATGCCGATGTGAGCCGCTACCCCATGCGCGTCGTAGCCGATTGCGCGGAATTCCGGCCTCGCGCCGGCCCAACTGCGGCCGCCTTCGAATGGCTCCGCGTTGAAGGCGCCAGTCCGTCCATAGGTCTTTCGAAAAAAGTCGGAGAGTTCGACATGGTCGGCCAGTTGCAGCTCATTTTCCCAGCACAACTTCCAATCGACATTCGGGCGCATGGAAGACCTCACCTTGGAGCTGTCTGGTTGAGATAAATGTCCAAGCATTGGTTAAATAATTGGCATCGCACCAACGGGGCGTAACTTGTGGAGACCGCCGAAAGACCAAGCCGTAATGCAGATGCGACTGACTTTGTGCGCCCCGCACACCAGATGATGCTCCTCGGATCCAACGCAACCATGGGAACTACCTATCTTTCCAACTTGAAGCGCCTCTATGGGACCTGCAGCAAAAACGGTAAAATCCTTTGTTTAGATGAAAGGTATCCACGCTTTGGATAACTGGGCGAATGCGTTCCATATGGCTGGTCAATTATCGTCGTCACGCTCGAGGCACTTCTGACGAAGCGCAAAGCTCACGCCCGCGGCACGCGCGGCCGTTGCCGGGCCGCGCGATTATCTCCGTAAGAGCCGAGCGGAGCTCAGACACGACGATTGATCAGAATCTGATTCGCGGGTTCAGTATCTCTTTCGTGTATCCAGCTCTGGGCTGTCCTTTGGCGGGAGTTAGGTTCGCCCAGGTTCTGAGCCTGGGGCGTCGGCCCGTTCGCCGCACAGGCTCCTTCGCACATCGTCGAGGCCGAGAAAGAGGGGGCCACACAGCTCCCCCTGTACTTTCCACCACCCGACACCAGCGCTCACCCAGGGCGCCGGCCTTGCTCACCTCAACGGATAGCGCACTCGCGCCGCTTCACGATTAAAAGAATTCTACAAGCAGATGCCTGTTTGATCGTGAGACGTCCGCTGCCAATTCCCGCATCGCAGAGGCAGCCAATAGCGCTCGCTTCACATAGTGGTCCGGCAAGCAGCTAGATACGACAGGTGACCTCAAATGAGGCGTCTTGCATGGCTTCTACACCTGCCTGAATGCCAGAACTGCGTTCGTACCGCCCATGGCGAAGGCGTTGCTCATGGCGACGCGCACCTTG
>NZ_RZSJ01000929.1:0-1352 GCF_003998025.1 Mesorhizobium sp. M8A.F.Ca.ET.021.01.1.1 | reverse complement strand
GTCTAGGCGTGCCGGTGGCGCGCATGCGCAGGACGACTTTTCTCGTGGCCGCTTTCTCGACGGCAATCCTCGTCTCGGTCGCCGGCGTGATCGGCTTTGTCGGATTGATGATACCGCATCTGTCGCGGCCGCTGGCCGGTCCACTGCATCTGCGCCTGATCACAAGTTGTGCGCTGTTCGGGGCGGTGCTGCTGCTGGCAAGCGATCTCCTGGCCCGAACCTTGCTGCCGCCGCAGGAACTGCCGATCGGCATCATCACCAGCTCGCTCGGCGCGTTCTTCGTCGTCACCATGGTTGTCCGAAACCGCCTGTGAAGACGTGCCCTCCGAGCGTTGTTGCGCACGGGTACACGTTCATCTGCCGCTAACCAGGATCGGATTGCAGGCCTGCCATGCGCATTTTGCCGGCTTTCATCGCGCTGTGGCATCTTGAATAGTAAGCACGCTTATTATATCTATCGCTCATGGTTTCAGATGGCATCGACAGATTGGGATTTTTGATCCACGACGTGCAGCGCCTGATGCGCAAGCGCTTTGAGGCGCGCGCCAGCGGGCTGGGCCTGTCTTCGGCGCAATGGCGGCTTCTGGTCCGCGTTGCCAAGGAGGCGGGCGTAGCGCAGGCGCGGCTCGCCGAACTGCTCGAAATCGAGCCGATCAGCGTCTCACGCCTGGTCGACCGGATGGAGGAGGGCGGCTGGATCGAACGCCGCTCCGACGCGGCCGACCGGCGCGTGCGCATGATCTTCCCGACCGAGAAGGCGAACGCGGCCTATGCGGACGTCAAGAGCCTTGCTGGCGAGGTCTATGAGGAATCGCTCAGCGGCGTTTCGCCGGAAGACCGACGCGTCCTGATCCGGGCGCTGGATGTAATCGTACAGAATCTGACGGACGGCGAAGCTTCGTCGCTCGAAAAGATCAAGAGTGCGGAAGGTGCGGCAGCATGAACGCGGTAGCCAAGGTCGAAGAAAACGCTCCCAAGGTGGAGATGGAAGCGCCTGCCCAGCCGGCCGCCGCTCCCGTCGCGGTCGCTCCTCCCGTGCAGCCGGCCCCGGCGCCGAAGAAGAAGCGCCGCATCGGCCGCTTCTTCCTGATGTTCGCCTTGCCGGCGGCATTGGTCATCGGCGGCGGCTATGTCTGGGTGACGGGCGGGCGCTACCAGGAAACGGAAAACGCCAATCTGCAGCAGGCCAAGGTGTCGATCGCCTCCGACACGGCCGGTCGTATCGTCCAGGTCGCCATATCGGACAATCAGACGGTGAAAAAGGGCGATCTCCTGTTCGCCATCGACCCCGAGCCTTACCGGATCGCGCTTGGGCAGGCCGACGCAGCGGTGGCTGCCGCGCGCCTCAATGT
>NZ_RZSJ01000928.1:0-1364 GCF_003998025.1 Mesorhizobium sp. M8A.F.Ca.ET.021.01.1.1 | reverse complement strand
CGTCGTAGACGGCTCCGGTCCGGGCGCCTGTGCCCACCCGGTATCCAAGATTGGGCGTATTCATTTTCAGGTCTCCTTTGTGGATCGGTCAGTAAAGCGTTCTGGCGAGCGTTTCGGCGGCGCGGTCGAGATCATGAACCTCGCTCTTCGCGACAACCGCGTAGGCGACATCGCCGATCTGGAAGTATGCCGAGGAGATATCGCCGGAGGGCGCGACGGTCGGTTTGACCACATCGAAAGTGCCCGGCCGGATTGCGAACAGCGACACCAGGCCCATCTCCTTCGTTTCAACAGCAATCTCGACACTCGGGCCGAAGCGCGACGGATAGATCTGCACGTCGCGGACTTTCCAGTCCGTCGGCAGCGATGGCATGACAATGGCGGTGGCGGCGCGGATCTCGCCGGCATTGTAATTGGGCGCCTCGGTCTGCGAGGGCATGTTCTCGCGCAGCAGCGTCGTCCTATGTGCCTGTACCGCCTCGTCGACATAGGCGGGCGGCTGCGGCGAAGCGACGACCTTTGTCACCGATATCGGCCCGATGATGCCGTTGGCCAGCCAGCCGGCGGCAACGAAAGCAGCAACCGCCGCCGCGCGTTGCAGCACGCCGAAGATACGGCCCCGGCCAAGTCCCCTCTCCAGCCGCCGTGCGGCATCGGCCGTTGCTGGCCGCGCCATGCCATCGGAGCCAGCCAACGCCACGCGCAGTTCGTCGCGGGTGCGCAGATCGGACATCACGCGCGCGGCCGCCGCCGGACGCGCGGCCAGGAAAGCCTCGACCTCGATGCGGCGGGTGACGTCGAGCTGGTCGTCGACATAGGCGTCGAGATCGGCGTCCGTAACCGGGTCGACAAGAGCGGTCATGAGTCGCCTCCCACGATCCTGAGATGATTTTTGCCACGGGCGGGCGCCTCTTCCATCTGGCGCAAAGCCGCGCGCGCCCTGCCGATACGCGACATCAGCGTGCCCAGCGGCACGCCGCTGGCATTTGCCGCCTGCTGGTAGGAGAGGCCCTCGATGGCGACCAGATGCAACGCCGAGCGCTGCTCTTCCGGCAGGCTGAAAAAGGCTTCGCGCACCTGCGCCAGGCGCACGGAATGTTCCTGCGGCGCCGGCGTGCTGCCGTCGGCCAGATATCCGGCCCGTTCCAGCCGCGCCGCTTCCGAACGGCGCGAACGCACGCGGTCGATGAAGGTGTTGTGGACGATCGACAGCAGCCATGCCCGCAGGTTTCCTCCCGAGCGGAAGGTGCCGCGCCGCTCATAGGCGCGCACCAGCGCGTCATGCACGAGATCCTCGGCCTCGACGCCGTCGCGCGTCAGCGAGCGCGCATAGCGCCGCAGCGACCCGAGCTGTCCTATGATGT
>NZ_RZSJ01000927.1:0-1366 GCF_003998025.1 Mesorhizobium sp. M8A.F.Ca.ET.021.01.1.1 | reverse complement strand
CGCTTGCCGTGTTCACGGTCATCGTCGGCGTCGGCCAGATGTTCGTCATCACGCTCGGGCCCGGCAATGTCGACCTGTCGCTGCCGGCCAATATCGGCCTGGCAAGCGCGGTTGCCATGAAGGTGATGGGCGGCAGCGATGCCATGATCGTGGTTGGATTGCTGGCGGCGCTCGCCTGTGGTGCCGCCATCGGCGCCATCAACTACCTGCTGATCTGGGCGCTGCGCATTCCGCCGATCATCGCCACGTTGTCGGCGAGCTTCATCATCCAGTCGGTCGACATCAGCTATGGGCGCGGGCTGCAGATCAAGCCGCCGCCGGGCTTCGCCGATTTCACCAACTGGCAGGTGCTGGGCATTCCGGTGCTGGCGATGCTCACCGTGCTGTTCACCATCGGCGCGGCCATCGCCTTGCAGCGCATGATCTATGGCCGCTCGGTGCTGGCGATCGGCCAGAACATCCGCGCCGCCTGGCTCGCCGGCGTCAATGTCGGCCGCATCCGCTTCCTCACCTACACGCTGTCGGGGGCGCTCGGCGGCATCGACGGCGCGCTGCTCGCCGGCTATTTCCGCGGCGCCAATGTCGATATCGGCAATGAATATTTGCTGGCTTCGATCGCGGTCGTCGTCATCGGCGGCACGTCGGTGGCCGGCGGCAAAGCCAATGTGCCCGGCGTCTGGGGCGCGGCGCTGTTCCTGGTGCTGCTGCTCACCATGCTCAACACATTCGGCGTCAGCGCCGGCGTGCGGCTTCTGCTTACCGGGCTGATCATCGTAGGGGTGATCACGGCGGCGGGCGGCGAGAAGGCGGTGCGCTGACGGCAACGTCGACGGCGCGACCGCGGCCTGTGGGGCCATCCATTGGACCAGTTCAACATCCGGTTCCCATTCGCGGCGCGGCCTAGTAAACCGGTCCGCGATCTCAGTCGGTCTCGGGAGGCCTCCGCTTGTCCAATTCTGTCAGTGTCGCGAACGAGGGTGGGGTCGCCATCGTCACCATCGACAATCCGCCGGTCAACGCACTGAGTTTTCACGTCCGCGAGCCGCTGCTGCAGGCGCTGGTCGCCCTGCGCGATGACGCATCGGTCTCGGCAATCGTCATCGCCTGCGCCGGTCGGACCTTCGTCGCCGGCGCCGACATCACCGAGTTCGGCAAGCCGGTGCAGCAGCCGGACCTGCGTGCCATCGTGGCGACGCTTGAAGCCATCGCCAAGCCGACGGTCGCCGCCATCCACGGCACCGCGCTCGGCGGCGGGCTGGAACTGGCGCTCGGCTGCCATTTCCGTGTTGCCGATCAAGGCGCGAAGCTCGGCCTTCCCGAGGTGAAGCTCGGCTTGTTGCCCGGCGGCGGCGGCACGGTGCGGCTA
>NZ_RZSJ01000926.1:0-1370 GCF_003998025.1 Mesorhizobium sp. M8A.F.Ca.ET.021.01.1.1 | reverse complement strand
GGCATGGTCCGGTCCGCTTGCAGGCAATCGCCGGGCGCATCCACGCGCTGGCCAACCGCCTGGCAAGCGGCCTCGAGGCTGCGGGTGTATCGGTGCTCGGTTCCAGCCGTTTCGACACGGTGACGGTGGAGACCAAAGGCAAGGCCGCCCAGATCGCCGCCGCCGCCGAAAAGACCCACCGGCTGCTGCGTGTGCTCGACGCCGACCATGTCGGCATCAGTTTCGACGAAACCTCGACCAATGCCGATCTCGAGGCGATCGCAGCCCTGTTCGACGCCAAGGCTGCTTCTTCGGCCGACAGCACGGTGCCCGGCAAGCCGCGCGGCAAGGAGTTTTTGACCCAGCCGGTCTTCCACGAGAACAAGTCGGAAACCGAGATGATGCGCTTCCTGCGCCGGCTGGCCGACAAGGACCTGGCGCTCGACCGCGCCATGATCCCGCTGGGCTCCTGCACCATGAAGCTCAATGCCGCGGCGGAGATGATGCCGGTGAGCTGGCCGGAAATCGCCAACCTGCATCCCTTTGCGCCGGCAGCGCATTCGGCCGGCTACCGCGCCATGATCGGCGAGTTGGAAGGCTGGCTGGCGGAGATCACCGGCTTCGACGCCGTGACCTTGCAGCCCAATGCCGGCAGCCAGGGCGAATATGCCGGGCTGCTGGCCATCCGCGCCTATCACCGCTCGCGCGGTGAGGGTCATCGCACCGTCTGTCTGATCCCCTCTTCCGCGCATGGCACCAATCCGGCGAGTGCCGCGATGGCTGGCATGAGCGTCGTCGTCGTTCGCTGCCTGGAAGACGGCAACATCGACATGGACGATATGCGCGCCAAGGCCAATGAGCATTCCAGGAATCTCGCGGCGCTGATGTTCACCTATCCCTCCACGCATGGCGTCTACGAGGAAGGCGCGCGCCACCTCTGCGCGCTCATCCATGAGCATGGCGGCCAGGTCTATTTCGACGGCGCCAACCTCAACGCGCTGGTCGGACTTGCCCGTCCCGGCGACATCGGCGCCGACGTCTGCCACATGAACCTGCACAAGACCTTCTGCATCCCGCATGGCGGCGGCGGACCGGGCGTCGGTCCGATCGGCGTCAGGGCGCATCTGAAGCCCTATCTGCCCGGCCATGTCAGCGAAGGCTCGGCGCATGCCGTGGCGGCCGCCCCGTTCGGCAGCGCTTCCATCCTGCCGATCACCTGGATGTACATCCGCATGATGGGCGCTTCCGGCCTCAAGCAGGCGACCGAGACGGCGATCGTCTCGGCCAACTACGTGGCGACGCGGCTCGCCCCGCACTTCCCGCTGCTTTACAAGGGCAGGAGCGATCGTGTCGCCCATGAGTGCATCCTCGACACCCGCGTGCTCAAGGAG
>NZ_RZSJ01000925.1:0-1373 GCF_003998025.1 Mesorhizobium sp. M8A.F.Ca.ET.021.01.1.1 | reverse complement strand
AGGTTCTTCTGCGCGCCGGCAATGATGGCCTCGGTGCGGCCGCGCACGCTCGATGCGCCGCGAAAGCCGTAATGCGAGAGCAGCGCCATGGCGCCTTCGAAAACGTTGGCATTGCCGGCGCGGTCGCGATAGCCCTGTAGATAGGTCTTGATGCCGATGCGCCGCGCCTCGGTCAGATCGGCCCGCCGGCGCTTCTCGCGCGCCTCGGCCATCAGCTGCATTTCGAGATCCTTGCGCGCCTTGGCCTTGGCCGCATCCTCGCTCATGCCGTTGCGATGCTGCGCGAATTTGCTGTCGAACTCATCGGACAGATAGGCCGCTTCTTCCTTGGTGATGGCCTTCTGCTCGACGGCGGAAATCAAACAGTCTTTCAGGCCCATCGATCAATCCTTGCAACTGGCGATCAGGTCGCCGTAAAACTCGGTCCTGTCGGCGTCGGCGATCATGGTTTCGTGGGTGGCGTGTAAAGTGGTGCCGTCCGCTTCCCTGGCCGCCGGCATGGCGTCCCATATGTCGAGCTGCTTGCGGCTTTCGAGATCGAACAGCCCGCCCTCGGGCATGGCCTTGTCGCCGCCCTTCAACGGTTTGGACCCTTGAGCTTCGAGCTTTTCCTTGGTCGAAACGGGTTTCACCCCTTCGAGCAAGGTCTGCTCGCCGGCTGCGGTGGCTTCGCTGTCCGATGGTTTGCGCGCTTCCTGCAGCACCAGGGCGGCTGTGTCGGCCGCTTCCGGCGTCGCCGGCTCGGGCGTCGACCCTGGTTGCCTTAGACCTTGCGGCTCTTCATCTGCGCCAGCACGCGATAGCTCTTGGCCATTCGCTGCATCTGCGCCGCGTCCTCGGGGTGCGCCCTCGCTGCCCGCTTCTCCAGCCGCGCGGCCAGCGCCAGCGCCTGGGCCGGTGTCTTGCCCTGGGAAATCGAAGAAGGGGATGTCTGTGGCATCGATCGGTTCCTCTCCGCGCTCCGAAAGCGCGTCGGCATAATTCCTATAGTCCTCATCAAGCGCGCGCTCAAGCGCCGTCACCGCGTCGGTTTCATCGTCCACAAGGGCGGCCGCCCTGGTCAGTACAGAATCGTCAATCTGGTGATCGATGCCGAGTTCATCGGCCGCGCCCTGCACTTCATCGACCACGCGGCGGAATGCGTCCTGGCGCTGCCGGCCGGCCTGGTACTCCTGCCAGTCGAAGACCCGGCCGCCATCGTTGCGCGGCGAAAACACCGGCTCGCCGCCATGCTCGCGCTCGATAGCGCGCAGCAGATCGTCAGGCGTCGAGCGCGCCACGGCCGTGGCCGGGTCGCCATAGAGATGATCGAAATAGCCGGCTTCGGCCGCCGCCTCGCGCGCGTAGTCAAGGCTCTTGCCGGTTTTGCGCAC
>NZ_RZSJ01000924.1:0-1380 GCF_003998025.1 Mesorhizobium sp. M8A.F.Ca.ET.021.01.1.1 | reverse complement strand
GAGAATATCCCGCAGCAAAACAGTGACGCCATCGCCAGGAAACTGGCCGGCGTGCTGCTCGAACGCCAGATTGGCGCGAAAGTGCCGGCGGAGAGGTTCGGCGCCTATGAGGTCGATTTCAACCTCGACGGATTTTCCGAGATCTATGTCTATGTGCAGGATCCCGCCTGCGACGGGGTCAAGTGCGGGTTGTTCCTGTTCGTGCTGGAGGGCGACGGCTATCGCGAGGTGCTGGGCGACATTCCGGGCGCCAGGCTGACGGACCCGGCCAAGGTCGGGCTCGGCGCCTTCAAGCGCAAAGGCTTTATTGACCTGCAGCTCAACCAGACGCTGGCCAGTTGGAACGGTGAGCGCTATGCCGACAGCTCGACTTTTCCGGCTTCTTCGCTCGACGGCACTGCCTTTATCGCGGCCTGCCGAAAAAACAAATCGAGCGAACAGCCCGAAGAGGGTGAGGCTGAACGGGTGACCAGCGAATGCCAGTGCCAGTTCAACCGGTTCCAGACGATCGGCTTTGCACAGGCCGATCTCGACACCTATGCGGCCTCTTTCAGTGAAAATTTTGCCTATCCGACCGGTGACAGGGAAAAGCCGTGGCAGGCTCTGGTCAAGGACGCGGAGGATGCCGGCACCGGCTGCGACGTCGCCAGCGGCAAAACCCAGTGGCAGCCGGCCTATTTCAACCATGGCGACCAGCAGCAGCAGCGACTTGACTTCGATGCCTTCCTCGACGCCTGTCCAGCGCAGGATTTCATCCTGACCAACCGCAAGACCGGTTCGCCGGACCGCGCGCTTGGCCTGTGCGGCTGCCTTGCCCGCGAGCTGCCGACGCAAGGCGTCACGCAAACAGGGATGGATCTCCTGACGCAATATTATCGCGACGAGATATCGGACGCGGACATCGATGCGCAGGACAGCGAATTGCTGGCCGCTCACGACAAGGCCTCGGACGCGTGCCTCGCCCAGTTCCCGGCGAAATGATCAAAGCTTGATCACATACTCCTTGCGAGTCGTTTCAAGCACTTCCCAGCTTCCCCTGAAGCCCGGCCGCAGCACGAAGCTGTCACCGGCTTTGACCGTGCGCGCCTCTCCGCCCTCTTCCGCGATCACCGAGACGCCAGAGAGAATGTGGCAGAACTCCCATTCGTCATAGACGATGCGCCATTTGCCGGGAGTCGATTCCCAGATGCCGGCATAGAGGCCGCCGTCGCGCTCCTCGACATTCCAGGTGCGGAATTTCGGATCGCCGGAGATCAGACGATCCGGCGCGGGCGCGCCGGATTCGGGCTCGACGCTTTTGGTGTCGACGGAAAGAAACGCGGTCATATCAGGTCAGACCTTGGCGAGTGCCTGTTCGAGGTCGGCGACGATGTCGGTGAC
>NZ_RZSJ01000923.1:0-1383 GCF_003998025.1 Mesorhizobium sp. M8A.F.Ca.ET.021.01.1.1 | reverse complement strand
GGGTTCTCGTCGCCGTAGAGATGGCGGTTGGTGCGGGCGGGGGCCGCGGCAAGCGTGCCGGAATACCCGCCCTTGACGGTCGACACGGCATTGGCCGCGCGCAGCAGCGACGCCTCGGACAGGTCGCTGGAATGAGCGTAGCCGCTGGCTTCGCCGGCGACCGCACGCAGGCCAAAGCCCTGGTCGGTGTTGAAATTGGCGGTCTTTAGCCGGCCGTTGTCGAACATCAGCGCCTCGCTCTCGCTGTATTCGAGGAAAAGCTCGCCGTCGTCGGCGCCCTTGATGGTGTCGGCGACGATCTGCTTGATGCGATCGTCTGAAATGTCGAATTGGCCGATCAGGCTGTTCATGGCGCGTCCGTCCGTGGGATGATTGCTTTCCCCCGATGTAGGCGTGAAGCCGCGCCCGCACAATCGGCAATGAAGATCAGCGCCGACGAATGACATCGTCCGCTCGATGGCAAGGCATGCATCCGGGGTCGGCAAAAGCCGCGTCCAGGTCTGGTTCAGCGCGAGGCCGCGATCAGGGCAGGGCGGCGAAACCCTCGGCGAAACCCTTGAGGTCGACCGGGATGCCGATGCCTTCCTCAGGCGTCTGGAAGACGATGAACGTTGCCGACGTGCCGGTCTTCAGCGTGTCGAGCAGGGGCTTTTCGAGAATGACCTCGGCATAACACCCGTCCTGGAAGCAGCGCACGAAATAGGCGCGGCCGATGTCCTTGCCGTCGACGTTGAGACCGAGGCCGTTCGGCAACAGCACGCCGAGCGGCGCCAGCACGCGCAGGATCTCGGCCTTGTTGTCGGCGGTGCGCAGCACGACGACCGAAAGCCCCATCTCCGGACGGTCCTCGGCGACGACGTTCTGCATCATCACGCATTGTTCCGAGGTCGCGCCGGCCGGCGTGTCGCAGATGATCGACCATGCGCCATGCGTCGACTTGACCGTGCCGCTCGGCTGGGCCGCATTGGCCTGCCCGGCGACGAACAGACCGGCCGCCGACAGGACGGCGAGAAACATGGCGTTTGCCAGGGTTCTCGAAAGTCTCAGTCGCGTATGCCTCAGTCTCGAAAGCCAAGAGTTCATGACGGCTCCATTGCGAATCACGGCACTTTAAGCTGCGCCAATGCCAAGTAAAGGACGAGACCGCGGCCGGACTGTCCCGAAACAGGCAATACAGCGCTTTTCCCTGTCAAATTCGCCTGAATTACGACGCTCTGCGGGCTCCGCCAGCGTAGGGCGGACAGCCCGCCGAACATACGCGATTCGCCACCATCGCCATTGCCTTCGAAGAGCCATGTCAGCTTGCGCGCAAAAATGCCGCACGGTTTCGACCGCTCCTTTCTTGCGGAGGGAAAAAGAGTATGGTTTGAACCACCTTGAGAC
>NZ_RZSJ01000922.1:0-1388 GCF_003998025.1 Mesorhizobium sp. M8A.F.Ca.ET.021.01.1.1 | reverse complement strand
GTCTTCACGCGCGATCCGCCAAGCAGCCAGCGCGAGCGACATCTCGCAAACCGCGATCACCCGCGGCAAGGTCGCCAACACCAGCGTGCCGCGCTGGCTGCTTGGCGGATCGCGCGTGAAGACGGCGGTCGCCAATCGTGAAACGGCCAGGATCGACCGGTTGAAGCAACAGCAGGATGCCGCTGTCGCCATGCGCGCACACAAGTGCGCGAGTTCGGCGGGCTGAGCGAACGGGCCTTACCTGCAGCGGCTCATCACGCGCTCAACCGGAACCGCGTGACGTCGATCGCGGCGTTCATCAGCGTCTGCGTATAAGGCGCTTGCGGGTTGCTGAAGATGGCCTCGGTCGGCCCCTCCTCGACGATCTTGCCCTGCTTCATGACGATGATGTAGTCGGCCATGGCGCGCACCACCGCGAGATCGTGGCTGATGAACAGGTAGGACAGTTCGTGGTCGGCCTGGAGTTTGCGCAGCAATTCCACGATCTGTTTCTGCACCGAGCGGTCGAGCGCCGAGGTCGGCTCGTCCAGCACGACCATCTTGGGCTTCAGGATCATGGCGCGGGCAATGGCGATGCGTTGCCGTTGTCCGCCGGAAAATTCGTGCGGGTAGCGGTTGCGGGCATTGGGGTCGAGGCCGACTTCGCGCAGCGCCTCGACCGCGCGCTGGTCGCGCTGCTTTCCCGAAAGGTTCGGTTCATGCACCAGCAGCCCTTCGGTGATGACCTGGCCGACGGTCATGCGTGGCGACAGCGAGCCGAAGGGATCCTGGAAGACGAGCTGCATCTGGCGCCGCAGCGGCCGCATCTGCTGCCGGTCGGCCGTGGAAATGTCGCGATCGCCGAACCGGATGAGCCCATCGCTCGGCAACAGCCGCAGCAAGGCTCGGCCGAGCGTCGATTTGCCCGATCCGGATTCGCCGACGATGCCGATGGTCTGGTTGCGTTGCAACCGGATCGAGATGTGATCGACAGCCCGCAGCATCAGGGGTTCGCCGGCCAGGAACCCGCCGCCGATCCTGAATGTGACTTCGACGTTCCTGCCTTCGAGCACCACGGGCGCGTTGGCGGGCGGAGGTGCCTTGGTTCCCGTCGGCTCGGCCGCCAGCAGCATCTTGGTGTAGGCATGCTGCGGGTTGGCGAAGATCGCTTCCGCCGCGCCTTCCTCGACGACCTCTCCCTGGCGCATGACATAGACCCGGTCGGCGAAGCGCCGCACGATGCCGAGGTCGTGGGTGATGAAGACGATCGCCATGCCGAGCTTGCGCTGCAGCTCGGCCAGAAGCATCAGGATCTGTGCCTGGATGGTCACGTCGAGCGCCGCCGTCGGTTCGTCGGCGATCAGGATGTCGGGGTCGTTGGCGAGCGCCATGGCGATCATCACGCGCTG
>NZ_RZSJ01000921.1:0-1393 GCF_003998025.1 Mesorhizobium sp. M8A.F.Ca.ET.021.01.1.1 | reverse complement strand
CTCGCGATGCAGCGCGCCGTGGCCGCTGGACAGGACCTGCGGCGTGATCAGCCCCAGGAGCCCGACCAGGACACCGCCGATGACGGGGCGCAGCGAGGCATCGACCGACAGCCTGTTGAAACCGCGTTCGATCAGCGTGACCAGTTGCATGATGGCGATCGAGGCCGCCCCGCCAAGCAGGCCGAGCAGCAGGAACGGCACATATTGGCTGGCGGTAAGTTGCGGCAACCCTGAGAGCTCGAGCGGAAACGGCACGCCGCCGAACACTTCCGCCGTCAGCGAGGCGGAGATCGCCGCGGTCATGACCGGCGCGACATTGGCGACCGAGTAGATGCCGATGACCAGTTCGAAACCGTAGAAGGCGCCGGTCAGCGGCGCATCGAAGGCGGCGGCTATGGCGCCGGCGGCGCCGCAGCCGACCAGGATGCGGACATCGTTGCGGCGCAACCGGAAGGCGCGCGCCAGCCGCGAGGCGACGCCGGAGCCGACCTGCGTATAGCCGGCCTCCAGGCCGACCGAAGCGCCGAAGCCGCTGGAAATCATCGTCTGGACGACGATGATGAAGGTATCGGTCAGTGACATGCGCCCGCCATAGAGCGCGTTGGCCTCGATCGGGTCGACCGGCGTGCGGAATTTCCGAAGCCTGAGCCAGACCACCGATATCCCGAGCAGGATGCCGCCGATCGCCGGGATCAGTGCCTGCATCGGATCGGCAAGTGAGAACATGCCGGACAGCCGGCCGCCGGGCTGGACACCGAACAGAAGCCCGTGCAGATCCTGCACGATCTGGCTCATCGCGGTGACCAGCATGCCTGCCATGACGCCGACAACGCCCGCCAGGATGACCACGGCAATGCCGCGCGCCTCCAGCAGAGGGATTGACCTCAGAAGCACCGCGCGCAGCCGGCGGGCGTAGACTTGGGGTTGGTTTCTGGAAAGCACGGGGCGGCTCGCCGATATCAAAGGCAAAGGAAGACCCGCCTGATACGCCGGGCGGCACGTCGTGACAACCACAATGCCGACATCGAAGGCGCCAATATGGCCGCGATGCCGCCAGCCTTTCCAGCCCTGGATCGGAAAGCCACCGGCGCGGTGGTCAATCCGGGATCGTCAGCGGGCCGCAATCGTCGTCGGCAATGAAGGTCGCCAGCAGTTCGGCCGGCTCCGTCGTGCTGGCATTCTCGGCGAAGAGATGGATCGCCCCGGGCGGCTCGAACCATGTTTGTCCCTGCGCATAGGTGCCGACGGGGCCGCCCGCCAGTTGTGAACGCAGCGTACCCTTCAGCACGAAGGCGCTGACCGAGCCCGGATGCCGATGGCGGGGCGTATAAGCATTTGGAGGAAATGCGACGACGACCGTGGTGATCGACTTGCCCGGTACGTTGGGTAGCCT
>NZ_RZSJ01000920.1:0-1394 GCF_003998025.1 Mesorhizobium sp. M8A.F.Ca.ET.021.01.1.1 | reverse complement strand
GTCCGCCTCCGATGAGGATCGCGCGCTGACGCGGCTGATCACCGACGAGACGGACCGCATCGTGTCGCTGGTCGATCGAATGGAGGTGTTTTCCGACGAGCGGCCGATCGATCGCTATCCCGTCAACATCCACGTCGTGCTCGATCACGTGAAAGCAATCGCAAAGAACGGTTTCGCGAAGAAAATCAAGATATTGGAGGACTATGATCCATCATTGCCTCCAGTGTTCGCCAATCGCGATCAACTGATCCAGGTGTTCCTCAACCTGGTCAAGAACGCCGCCGAGGCGATCGGTAGTGATCCCCACGGCGAGATCGTGCTGTCCACCGCCTTTCGGCCCGGCATTCGCGTTTCGGTTCCCGGCACGCAGGACCGCGTATCGCTGCCGCTGGAGTTCTGCGTGCGCGACAATGGTTCGGGCGTCTCGGAAGATATCCTGCCGATCCTGTTCGATCCCTTCATCACCACCAAGCCGAACGGCTCGGGGCTGGGGCTTGCGCTGGTCGCCAAGATCGTCGGTGAACATGGCGGCATCATCGAGTGCGATTCGACGCCGCGCGCAACGACGTTCCGGGTGCTGATGCCGGCCTGGAAGGAAACGGCGCTAGGCGCCGATCAAGACGGCGAAGGAGATCGCAAATGACCGTTCGCGGCAACATTCTCGTCGCCGATGACGATGCGGCGATCCGCACCGTGCTCAATCAGGCCCTTTCGCGTGTCGGTCACGAGGTGCGCGTCACTTCCAACGCCTCGACCCTGTGGCGCTGGGTGGCGGCTGGCGAGGGTGACCTCGTCATCACCGACGTCGTGATGCCGGACGAGAACGCCTTCGACATGCTGCCACGCATCAAGAAGGCGCGGCCGGAACTGCCTGTCATCGTCATGAGCGCCCAGAACACCTTCATGACGGCGATCCGCGCTTCCGAAACCGGTGCCTACGAATATCTGCCGAAGCCTTTCGACCTGACCGAACTCCTCAACATCGTCAACCGCGCGCTGTCCGAGCCCCGGCGGCCCAAGATCGATGCGCGGCAGGAAGAGCAGCCCGAAACGATGCCGCTGGTCGGCCGTTCGGCGGCCATGCAGGACATCTACCGCATGCTGGCGCGCATGATGCAGACCGACCTGACGGTGATGATCTCGGGCGAATCGGGCACCGGCAAGGAACTGGTGGCGCGCGCGCTGCATGAATATGGACGCCGTCGTGGCGGTCCATTCGTTGCCATCAACATGGCGGCGATCCCGCGCGATCTGATCGAATCGGAATTGTTCGGCCACGAGAAGGGCGCCTTCACCGGCGCGCAGAACCGCTCGACCGGCCGCTTCGAGCAGGCAGAGGGCGGCACGCTGTTCCTCGACGAGATCGGCATGTCGCCGATCTCGTCGAGGAACAG
>NZ_RZSJ01000091.1:0-14308 GCF_003998025.1 Mesorhizobium sp. M8A.F.Ca.ET.021.01.1.1 | reverse complement strand
GATCTGGGGAACCGTCCAGTCGTCGGCGGCGCCGGGCGACGGCCTATCCCGGCGCCGCCGACGACTGGACGGTTCCCCAGATCAAGGCCGCCCTCGACAAGGTCGGGCTCGGTCATCTCGGCGACAAGATCGACGAAGACGCGCCATGGGACCAGACCCTGTCGGGCGGCGAGAAGCAGCGGCTGGCCTTCGCACGGCTCCTCCTGCATGCGCCCGACATCATCGTGCTGGACGAAGCGACGGCGGCACTCGACGAGAAGAGCCAGGAAAAGATGATGGAAACCATCATTCGCGAATTGCCCGATGTCACCATCGTCAGTGTGGCGCACCGCGCCGAGCTGGAGGCTTTTCACAGCCGCAAGATCACGCTCGAGCGGCGCAAGGGCGGCGCCAAGCTCGTCAGCGATATCGACCTCCTCCCGCGCAAGCGCAGGGGCTTGCTCGGCCGCGCCTTGTGGGGTTCCGGCGCCTCGGCCGAGAAGTCGCTCGAGCGCGGCGGCATCCCCCATAAAAAGAACTGACGACGCCCGGCGCGTTCTTACTCCCCGTGGATGGCCAATCAGGCGCGCAAATCTTCCTTATGTGCCTTCACCAGATCGGCCATGCTGTCGAAGCGGAAGTCCACCTTCGGCATGTCGCCGGGATGCATGGTGGCGCCAAAACCCTGATCGGCGTGCCGGCGCTGGATCCAGCACGATTTTAGGCCCAGGCCATTGGTCGCGGCATGGTCATGGAACAGGCTTTCCGCCGTGTGCAGGATCTCCTTGTCGCTGATCCCGAGCGTCGCCAGCTTTTCCAGCATATAGTCGAAATTCCGGGGCGACGGCTTGTAGGAACCGATGTCCTCCGCCGTGTAGACCGCGTCGAAATCGACGCCGAGTTTCCTGTTGCTGAAGGAGAAGCTCGTATTGTCGACGTTGGAGAGGATGGCGAGCTTGTAGTGCTGCTTGAGGTATTGCAGGGCGGCGGCGGTGTCGGCAAAGGCCGGCCAGTCCTTCACGCTCTGGCCATAGGCGATGCATTCCTCCGGCGTGGCCACGACGCCCCATTCCTCGGCGAGCCGCTTGTAGACGACAGCCAAAAGGTCGCTGTAGCGCTTTTGCGGCGTCCAGTTCTGCTGGCTGGATTCGTGCCTTGCATGCGCCTGCAGGATGTCGTCGCGGCTCAAGGCGCCGCCAACCCGCTGGGTCAGCGGCTTCAGGGCTTTGATCATGCCGGATTCCCAATCTATGAGTGTGCCGTAGCAGTCGAAGGTCAGGGCCTTGAAATCAGTCAGCTTCATGGGGTTCACTCCTTGGGGTCGATGGTTGGAGTTTGGGCGGATCGCGATCAATCAGCCGATTGCCCGACGGGCTGCCCGACCGGGCGCGGACCTGTCTTCGATACCGTGCCGCGCGAGGATGTCAGCCAGACGCCGAACAACGTCACCGCAAGGCCGAGGACCATCGCCAATGAAAGCGGCTCGCCGAAGAGCAGCCAGGCCCAGAGCATCGTCACCGGCGGGCTGAGATAGATGACGCTGCTGACCTGCGCGGCGCTATGGAGGCGCAGGCTCGCATAGTAGACGCCGTAGCAGAAGAAGGTCGAAAACAGCACCAGCCAGGCGATGCCGAACTCGAAACGGCCATCAAGCGGCGGCATCAGCCCGCCATTCCATCCGGCGCAGGCGGCAAAGAAGATCGCCGCCGTCAGGCACTGGATGCACAGGCTCTGGTGGATGGGCATGTTGATGGTGCCCATCCGCTTCTGCAGCACGGTCGCCAGGGCAAAGACCATCATGGAAGCGATGGTGACCATGTACGCCCAGGCCGGCGCTGTCCCGAGGCTGAGGCTGTTCAGCGAGACGATGAGCACGCCGGCCACCCCGAGCGCCGTTCCGGTCCATTGCCTCGATGTCAGCCGATGGCCCAGAACGGGCTGCGAAAGGGCCGCGATGGCGAGGGGGACGAGGTCCGAGATCAGCGCGACGAGGCCGGTCGGCACGCGCTGGCCGATGGCAAGCGCGAAGCCGCCGAGATAGAGGAACATCATCGCCACGCCGAACGCCATCTGCCGCATCAGGACGCGTGCGCCGATGCGCGGCCCAACCATGAGCGCGAAGGGCAGAAGGACCAGCCCCGACATCAAGGTGCGCCAGAACAGGACCAGCATGACATCGGCGCTCTCGCTGGCGTAGCGGATGCCGACAAAGCCGGAACTCCAGCTGACGACCAGGGCCGCCGCCAGAAGCGGCCAGGCCAGGCGATGGGACAGAGGTTTAGGCGTCATGCGGTCTCTTCGTCGAGGCGGCGCCGGCGGGCGCCAAGCGGATCACTGCCAATCCCAGGTGCCGACTTATGGCGGCGCGCATCCGCCTTTGCACATGACAAATTTCGATGAATCCATGAAATAGCCACGAAATCTGGCATATCGTTTTGCCTGAGAACCGGTTCTGCCTCAGGAACCGGAGCATTGCTTTCGTTTCAAACGAGGATTGTCATGGCTGGAGTGATGAGCCGCCGCCTGGATGTCGATGCCTTGCGGGCGATGGTGGCGATCGAGAAACATGGCGGCGTCACCCGCGCGGCCGAGATGCTGGGCCTTTCGCAGTCGGCCGTCAGCCACAAGATCAGGCGGCTGGAGTTGAGCCTCGACTGCGAAATCCTCAGCCGCAAGGCCAATGCGCCGATGTTCACCAGTTCAGGGCAGGATCTCTTGGGCTACGCACGGCGCATCCTGGGCATCCATGACGAGGCGATCCTCAGCCTGTCGAAGAGCACGCTGCAAGGCAAGATCGCGTTGGGGATGACCGAGGATACGACCTGCACGGACCTGTCGCGCATCCTTGGCCGGTTTCGCCGGCTCTACCCCGAGGTGAGCGTTCGCACGCAGGTGCGCATGAGCCTGGCCTTGCAGAAGCTGCTGCGCGAGGGGGCGCTCGACGCGGCCATCATCCAGGTGTTCCAGCACGAGGTCCGCCCGACCGACATCCTGCTCTTCCGCGAGAGCCTGCATTGGGTGAAGTCGCCGGAGCTGGTCCTGGCGAAGGGGGACCCGGTGCCGTTCCTGTCATTCGACGACAACTGCTTCTATCGCCGTTGGGGCCTCGATCTCGGCCAGGACGAGGGAACGCTGTTCGAGATCGTCTTCGAATGCTCGAGTGCGGCCGGCATCATCGCCGGCGTGACCTCCGGGCTCGGCGTCGCGCTGCTCAGCCAGCGGCATCTGCAACCCGGCATGGAGATTGTCGACAAAACGTTCCCCAAGCCGCCGGATCTAGCCTACGTCATCCGCCGCGCCCGCAACGCCCGCAATCCGGCACTGGAGACGCTGGTGCGGGAGATCGAGGCCGAGGTGCGGCGCCAGGGGACGCTGCAGATCGTGGGGTGAGGGGGGTGGGCTATCTGGAGCACAACGAGTTCTCCGTGCCCGCGCCGACCAAGCTAGACGTCTGCTTTGCGCCTCAAGCATGACGTTCCCACGCTCGCGTCCGAACGCCAGAAGCGGACATCGCTTATGCTCAGGGAATTGGCGAGTTTGCCCTAAGCAAAAGAAAACGCCATTTTCTCTCTGAATCCTGAGCCGCGTAGAACCTTACTCGCGCCTGGACGTTTAGGTTCGACGAACGGACTTTCAAAGATCGTCATGGCACGCTCCACAGTGATCGCAATCGGCGCCTCGGCGGGCGGGGTCGATGCGTTGCGCGATCTCGTTGCCAAGCTGCCGGAAGCGTTTCCAGCCTCGGTTCTGATCGTGTTGCATATCGGCGCCCATCGAAGCGAACTACCCGCGATATTGAATGCCGCCGGACCTGTGCCGGCAAAACATGCCACCAACTACGAACAGATCTCGTCCGGCCAAATCTATGTCGCGCCGCCCGATCACCACATGATAGTCTCACATGGCAAGCTGCGTCTGTTGAGAACTCCGAAGGAGAACTGGGCGCGCCCGGCGATCGACCCCTTGTTTCGTAGCGTGGCCGAGGCCTATGGTCCAAATGCGATCGGCGTGGTCCTGACCGGCTATCTGAATGACGGATCGCTGGGACTCGGGGAAATAAAGCGCCGCGGCGGCATTGCGATTGTCCAGGATCCCGACGATGCGGCGTATCCGGAAATGCCGGGCAGTGCTGCCGCTCACGTGGCGCTGGACTACCGCGTGGCGCTCTCCCGCATGCCCGGATTGCTTGTTGAACTGGTCAACGGAAAGGCAGGAAAGGAAGCGGCTATGCCGAACAAGTCTTCTCAACCTGAGGCCGAGGGGGACTCTCCGACCATCGACGGCGAAAAATTCGATCGCCCGCTGGCGCTGACCTGCCCGGAATGCGGTGGCGCGCTCCTTAAATCCCAGAATGGTACGATCATCAAGTTCGACTGCCATATCGGTCACAGCTACACCGGGGAGGTCCTGGCCTCTGCCCAATTCGACGAGATGGAGCGGGTTATGAGGGCCGCAGTGAGAATTCTAAACGAGCGGGCTGAATTTTGTCTGGAAATGGCCGAGCAAGCACGCTTGCAGGAACCTGACGCCGCTGGACCCTGGGAAGCTGCCAGCAAGCAGGCGCTGGATCGGGCCTACAAGCTTCGCGTTCTCGTCGAGCAAGACTGGCTCATGCCGGAAACCTTCGGTGCAATGTCGGGGCGCTCGTCTCGGATCACCGGCTAGACGTGGCAAAGCTCGCCGCAATTGCCCGCTCCAACTCCTGCGGAGCGTAAGGCTTGGCCAAAGTGGTTATGTGGCGATAGCCGTCCACTAGACCATCGCTCCCGTATCCGCTCACAAACAGGAACGGAATGCCGCGCTGCTTCAGAACGTCGGCGACCGGAAACGAATCGCGTGCCGGCCAAGTTTATATCAAGGATCGCGAAATCGATCTCCTCATCGCGCGCAAAGACAATCGCCTCGTCCAGGTTATCGACCGGACCTGCAATCCGGTACCCCATTTCCACCAGCAAATCCGCCAGATGCAAGGCAATAAGGAACTCATCCTCTACGATCAGAATCTTGTTTGCTGGACGCGTTGCCACTATTGCCACCCAAGAACTCCCGTCCTGCGGGCATGGGCGCATCTATGATGCAAACAACGCCGGAGGACTTATACGCAACGTTCACATTACCGTGCAGTTCCGCAGCGAGAGCCTTCTCGATCAGGCGCGAGCCGAAGCCCTTTCGCTTCGGCGTGCTTGCCGGCGGGCCGCCGCTTTCTTCCCAACGCAAGGTCAAGCGACGGTCCTGACCTTCTCCTTCAAGGCGCCAGATGATCGTGACATGCCCGTCCTGGGTAGAAAGCGCGCCGTATTTTGCCGCGTTGGTGGATAACTCGTGCAACGCCATTGAAATCGCAAGCGCCGCACTCGGTGTAAGCTGGATGTCCGGACCTTCAATCCGGAACCGGGTTCCATTCCCGGAATGAGGTTTGACGGTATCGGCGACAATCTCATCCAGTTTCGCACTGGTCCAGCTTTCGCGAGTGAGTACGTCGTGTGCCTTTGCCAGATTGATCAGCCGGGACCCGAATGCTTCTCGCGCCTCTTCCATGGTCAAGGCATTACTCAAGGTCTGGGAGGCGATGGACTGGACGACCGCCAGCGTGTTCTTGACCCGGTGATTAAGTTCACCGATCAGGATCTTCCGATGTTCGTCGGCGCGCCGCCGCTCGGTCATGTCGCGTGCGATCGTCGATGCTCCGATGACCTTGCCTTGATCATCTTCAAGCGGTGAAATCGTCAAGGATACCCAGACCAGGCTGTCATCCTTGCGCCGACGGATGGTTTCAAAGTGCTCGATGTGCTCTCCTCGGCCAAAGCGGTCCAGAATATTCGCCTCTTCGCCGTGGCGATTGGAGGGGACCAAGGTCATGATGGATTTGCCCACGATTTCGTCAGGCGAGTAGCCGAACAGGCGTTCAGCGCCCTTGTTCCAGCTCGTTATCATACCCTTGAGGTTTTTGCCTATGATGGCGTCATCGGAGGATTGAACGATCGCCGCGAGCCGCTCCGCAAGCGCCTCGGCCCGCTTGCGCTCGGTGATGTCCACCAACATGTTTACCGCGCCGGTGATTTCGCCAGAGGCATCGCGAAGCAGGGTTGGATAGGAAATGTAGGGTACACGAGTACCATCCGGCCTCTCGCACACCACCTCCGCTCCCCCCTTTACTTGCCGCTTTTCTTTCAGGGCTATCGCCAAGGGGGATTCATCGTGCGGCAGCAACTCTCCATCCGGCCTATATAGTCGCCAGGAGCCGTTCCATCTATCCGAACCAAGTTTCGGCTCGCGACCCCAGAGTTCGACGGCGGCCGGGTTGTAAAAAGTGAGCCGACCCGAGGCGTCGGTTGTGTAGACCGCGTTCGGGAGAGCTTCGATAAGATCGCGAAGGCGCTTTTCGCTCCGCATGGTCTCGTCTTCGCTCTGCTTGCGCTCGGTGATATCGCTGAAAGTGACCACCACCCCTGCAATCCGATTGTCGCGGGTACGGTAGGGCAACATGCGGCGCGAGTACCAGCGGCCGGCGTCGCTTGGCACCTCTGCAAGGATCGGGGCAAGCTTTTTCAGCACCGTTTCGGCATCAATTATCAGGTTATCGTCTGCGAACTTGCGCGCGAAGTGGGCGATCGGACGGCCAATGTCGGTCGAAACAAGATCGAAGAGTTCCTTGGTCGCGGGAGCGAACCATTTGATGCGCAGTTTTTCATCGAGGAACAGCGTCGCGGTTTCGGATCCGGCCAACAGATTGTTGAGATCATTGGTGGCCGCTTCCAACTCGCCGATCTTGTGCTGAAGCTGGCTATTGACAGTGTTCAGTTCCTCGTTGAACGACTGGAGTTCTTCCTTGGAGGTTTCAAGTTCCTCGTTCGTGGACTGAAGCTCCTCGTTCATCGAGGTTGCTTCCTCGTTCGACGCTTTCAGCTCCTCATTGGCGGTTTCAAGATGCTCGACAGTGCTCCGCAGCTCGGCGCGCGTCGCTTTCAGTTCTTCCTGAAGCGCGCGTTCGCCAGAGGCAATTTCCGCCGTTTCGTCCCGCGGAGCTGCCGGGCCACCGCCGGCTTCGGACCCCTCCGGTGTGAAGCTCACGAGCAGATGGCCGCTCTCTCCAGACCGACCAGTCAGCGGCATGACAGTCATGGTGACCGCACCGGTCTTGCTGGACCGGGTGCGTGCACTGACTGTGACGCTTCTGTTTTCCCTGGAAGCGTCACGGATCGCGGATCGAAGTTTGAGAGCGAGCCCTTCGCGGACCATGCTCAGCAAATCCCTCGTCGGCTCGCCGGGCGGCTGCTCCAGATAATCCCTTGTCGTTCCATGAAAATAGAGCGCGCGGCCCTTGCGGTCGATTAGGACGGATGCCGGAGCATAGCGTTCAAGCAAGGCGCGCCGCGCAGCTTCTGCGACCGATGCTGCCGAGTCGGGCGGGGGTGACGCTGGCTTGTCAGTCCAATCTGGTCCCACTGGTCCGCGATGCTCCCGGTAGTCGATGAGGTCATGCCGCGTCGGTCCGACGCGGCGGTATATCCGCCATTTCTTCGAGCAGCTCTCAAACAGATCGTCGAGGTGGCCGACCGTCTCGGCATTACCAAGGAACAGATGTCCGCCCTGACGCAGCGCGAAATGACAAAGTGCGATGACACGCTGCTGCGCGTCGGGTTCGAGATAGATCAGGAAATTGCGGCACGAAACCAGATCCAGCCGGGAAAAGGGCGGATCGCGCAACAGATTGTGCTGCGCAAAAACGATCGTGTCGCGAAGTTCCTTGCTGACCTGATAGTTGCCATCGAGTCTTTCGAAAAAGTGCTGGATGCGCTCCGGCGGGAACTCGGCCACTGCCGCCGCCGGATAGACGCCATCGCGGCCCTTGCGAAGGTTGTCTTCCTGCGCGTCGGTGGCAAACACCTTGAGATCGAACCGCTTTCCGGCGGCAGCCGCGTGCTCCATTACCAGCATGGCAATGGAATAGGCTTCCTCGCCCGTCGAACAAGCAGGAACCCAGATCCGTATCGTGGCCCCTGACTCTCTTTCGGCGACCAGTGGAGCGATCACCAGATCCGATAACGTTTTCCATGCCTCGGCGTCGCGGAAGAATCCGGTCACGTTGATCATCAGGTCCGAGACAAGCGTGGTGATTTCCTCGGGATTGGCCCGCAACTCGTCCAGATACCCGTTAAGCGTCTCGATGTTCTTCAGGCCTAAGCGGCGGTAGATGCGCCGCCGCTGGGTGCTGCGCTTGTAGCTGCTGAAATCATATCCGCTCCGGGCGCGCAGAATTTCGAGAACCTGCTCGATCTTCGCCTCGCCACCGCCCAGTACGGCAGGTGCGGTTTCGATTGGAGCGGCGACATAACCATGGCGAGTGTAAGCAAGTATCACGTCCGGCATCTGTTCAGGTGCAAGGACATGGTCGGCCAAATTTGCCGCTATGGCGCTCCTCGGCATACCGTCGAATTTCGCGGTCTCGGGGGCTTGAATGAGGCTCATGCCGCCCTCGGCCCGGATGTCCTTCAAGCCCTCGGTGCCATTGCTGCCGGTTCCCGACAAAACGATGGCGATGGCCCGTTTCCGCTGGTCCGCCGCAAGCGATCGGAACAGGACATCGACGGGATGGCGGTTGCCGCGGACCTCTGCCGGTCGGGACACGTGCAGCCCGCCATCGCTGATCTTGAGGTCGGTATCGGGAGCGATCACATAGACCCGATCGGAAACGATCCGCATGCCGTCCACGACTTGCGCCACCTGCATGGTCGTGTGAGATGCCAGAACGCGCGCCATCTCGCTTTCGTGCTTCGGGTCGAGATGCAGGACGACCACGAAGGCGCAACCGCTGTCCGCCGGCATCGCATCGAAAAAGCGGCCAAGCGCCTCGATGCCGCCGGCTGACGCGCCGATGCCGACGACGGAAATGGTCGGAGACTCAACATTGGTTTCCTGAGGAGCGTCGGTACGGGCCTGAGCGCTCCGGACCGGCGGGCTCGGTTCAGCAGCCGCGTCGGCTTTCGCTTTTGATCGCCTTTGAGGTCTCCCAGTTTCTTCGTTTGCCATCGATTTTTACGTTTCACATGCTCTCAGCGGGCCACCGAATTCGGTCCCTAAGGTATCTGCCAAGAGCCGCGCGGCCCAAAGCTTGCGCTGATTTTCGCACCCCACCTCATCCCCGGCAACTCTATTTGGATCGACGCTAATTTCGAACTCGCCATTGGGTTACCTCAGGCCGATCTGTACCGACCTAAAAGTCCGCTCCTGAAGATCCGACGGCTGCATCACCCTGTCTGCAATCGGCCCCCTTCAAGACCTCACATGTCCCACCAAGCGTGTGCTATCATTCGGACTCAATTCTTCCGCTCTCGCACCCCCTGTCACCCCTTCCTCTTCTCCACCTCCGCCTTCCTCAGCAAAAACCGCTGGATCTTGCCGCTCGGCGTCTTCGGCAATTCCGTCACGAACTCCACCTCGCGGGGATAGGCGTGGGCCGAGAGGCGTTTGCGGACATGCTGGGCGAGTTCTTCGGCCAGCTCCGGGCTGTCCTTGTAGGCGGACGCGAGGATGACGAAGGCCTTGACGATTTCGGTGCGCTGCGGGTCGGGCACGCCGACGACGGCAGCTTCGGTGACGGCGGGGTGTTCGATCAGCGCGCTTTCGACGTCGAAAGGGCCGATGCGGTAGCCGGACGAGGTGATGACGTCGTCGGCGCGGCCGATGAAGGAGACCGAACCGTCCGGCTCGTATTCCACCGTGTCGCCGGTGCGGTAGTAGCCGCCTGAAATGGCCGGGGTTTCGGCCTGGTGGTAGCCGCCGAACCAGCGCAGCGGCGAGTTGGCGATGTCTACGGCAAGGATGCCTGGCTGGTTGGGGCCGAGCTCGTTGCCGGCCTCGTCCAGCACCACCATGCGGTAGCCCGGCATGGCAAAGCCGGCCGAGCCCGCGCGGACAGGGTGGGCGAGGCCGTGATGGTTGTTGACCATCATGCCGTTCTCGGTCTGGCCGTAATGGTCGTGGATCGGCGCATCAAGGTGGGCGTCGAACCAGCGGATCACTTCCGGGTTGAGCGGCTCGCCGGCGCTGCTCACCACGCGCAGCCGGCCTTTTATGCGCGCGGCGGCGTCGGGGCCTTCGGCGAGCAGCAGGCGGAAGGCGGTGGGCGAGCCAGCAAGGCTGGTGACGCCAAGCCGCCCGATGACGTCATAGGTGCTTTTGGCGGTGAAGGCGCCCTCGTTGAAGGTGGTGGCGATGCCGAGCAGCAGGGGACCGGTGATGGCGTAGTAGAGGCCATAGGCCCAGCCCGGATCGGCGATGTTCCAGAAGATGTCGTCGGCGCGAAGCCCGATCGCATCGCGCATATAGGCGCCGAAGGCCAACAACGCGCCGAGCGGCACCGGCACGCCCTTGGGCAGGCCCGTCGTTCCGGAAGTCGACATCATCATGAACAGGTCTTCCCCCCGGCGCATCACCGGCTCGCAGGCGGGGGAGGCGGCGGCAAGCGCGGCGCGGAAATCGATGTCGCCCGGCGGCAGGGCCTCGCCCGCACCGAGGATGGTGGCGATGTGCGGAGGGTTGGCGACCTCGTCGAGCTTGCCGTGATTGGCCGGATTGGTCACCACCACCTTGGCCGCGCTGTATTCCAGGCGGTGCTCGATGGCCTTCGGGCCGAAGGCGGTGAACAGCGGCTGGTAGACGGCGCCGATGCGCCAGACGCCGAGGATCAGCGCCACCAGTTCGGGAATGCGCGGCAGCATGCCGGCAACGACATCGCCGGGGCCGACGCCCAGTCCCTTCAGCAGATTGCCGACACGTCCGGACATGTCGTCGAGATCCTCGAAGGTGAATTCGCTGAGCTCGCCACCGGCGGAGATCGCCCGCAGCGCCAACCGGTTCTGGCCGGTGTGCCGGCCGCAGCATTCGACATAGGCGTTGATGCCGGTCGCCGGGTCGCCTTGCAGCCTGGCGACCTCATCCTCGATGCGAAAGCCGGCGACGGCATCGTCATAGCGCGGCAAGCCGGCTTGTGTCGTGGTCATGAAAATCCTCCCTGGCGGTGCGCTATCTCCCCATGGCGCGCTGTCGCGGCGACAATGGCATCAGATGGCGCCCATCGGCAACGATTGATGCAGCCCAGCATCCTTCGCCCTACAAGTTCGCCTCGGCGAAGATGCGCGCCGCCCAGTCGAGAAAGACGCGCATGCGCGGCGAAAGCTGCCGGTTCTGCGGATAGAGCGCCGACAGCGGCGTCGGCGATGGCGGGTATTCGGCCAGCACCTCCACCAGTTTGCCGTCGGCCAAATCCTTCTCGAAACGATAGCGCGGCGCCTGGATGAGGCCGAGGCCGAGCCGCGCCAGGTCGGCGGCGGTATCGGAATTGTTGGCGGCGACGCGGCCGGGCAACCTGACCTCGCGGGTCTTGCCGGCGACGGTGAATTCGAAGGGCAGCACCTCGCCGGTGCGCGAGGAGACGAAGCCGATCGCCTGATGGCCGTCCAGCGCGTCGGGGGAGGCGGGCGTGCCGTGGCGATAGAGATAGGCCGGGCTGGCGCAGGTCATCTCGCGGATCATGCCAAGGCGGCGCATGATCATGCCGCTGTCGGGCGGCTCGCCGACGCGGATGACGCAGTCGACACCCTCGCGCACGAGGTCGACCAGCCGGTCGCTCTGGCCGATCTGCAAGTCGATGCGGGGAAAGCGGGCGAGGAATTCCGGCAGGCGCGGCAGCAGGAAGGTGCGGGTGAGCAGCGTGCTGGCATCGATGCGCAGCAGGCCGAACGGCTCGGCATTGCGGAAGGCGGCCTCGGCATCCTCGATCTCGGCCAGGATCGACAGGCAGCGCCGGTAATAGGCCTCGCCGTCCTGCGTGGCATTCACCTGGCGCGTCGTGCGCTCCAGCAGCCGCGCGCCGAGATGCTCTTCCAGCCGCCGGATCGCTTCCGTCGCGGTTGACCTGGGCAGGCCGAGATCGGCGGCGGCAGCGGTGAAGCTGCGCCGCTCCAGCACGCGGACGAAGAGCCGCATCGTGTCGAACCGATCCATGGGCTTTGTTCGCAGTTTCCGAATAGTGATGTCAACAGATGGCTGATTATCCGGAAATTGGCGCGGCCTATATCCGTCTCACCAACAAGAAGGAGAGACTTCCATGACATCCGGCCAAACAAGTACGGGCAACCAAACAAGTACGGGCAACCAAACAAGCACGGGTCAAACCAAAGCGGCGATCGTGACCGGAGCCTCGAAGGGCATCGGCGCGGCGATCGCGCGGCGGCTTGCCCGCGACGGCATTGCCGTCGTCGCCAACTATGCACGGGGACAGGCGGAGGCCGAGGCGCTGGTGCGCGCCATCGAAGCCAATGGCGGCAAGGCGATCGCCGTGCAAGCCGACATCGCCGATCCCACGGGCATCGCCAGCCTTTTCGACGCCGGCGAGAAGGCCTTCGGCGGCATCGATATCCTGGTCAACAATGCCGGCATCATGAAGCTTTCGCCGATCGCGCAGGCCGATGACGCCTTCTTCGATACCCAAATCGCGATCAATCTCGGCGGCGTGTTCCGCGGCATGCGCGAAGGCGCGCGGCGGCTGCGCGACGGCGGCCGCATCGTCAATTTCTCGAGCAGCGTCGTCGGCCTCTACCAGCCGGGTTACGGCGTCTATGCCGCCACCAAGGCGGCGGTCGAGGCGATGACGCACATCCTGGCCAAGGAGCTTGGCGCGCGCCGCATCACCGTCAACGCGGTGGCGCCCGGACCGGTCGAGACGGCGCTGTTCACGGACGGCAAGAGCGCGGCGCAGATCGAGGCCATCGGAAAAATGATCCCGCTCGGCAGGCTCGGCCAGCCCGGCGACATTGCCGGCGTGGTGTCGTTCCTGGCCGGGCCGGACAGTGGCTGGGTCAACGGGCAGATCATCCGCGCCAATGGCGGCGTGATCTGAGGAGGCAGGCCGCTGCTGTCTGCCGACCTGCTCCATCCCCGAACCCTGAAGCCAACCTCCAGAAACAAGGAACAGACAATGCCATTCGCCAATATCAAGATGCCGCAGGCGGCGCTCTCCAAGGCGCAGAAGGAAGACCTCATCCATCGCACGACAGCCATGTTCGTCGACTTCTTCGGCGAGGGCGTGCGGCCCTACACGATGGTGCTGGTGGAGGAAGTCGCCGACGGCGGCTATGGCCGCGCCGACGAGGTGTTCATCGTGCCGGAAGCTTTTCGCGCCGAGGAATAGGCCTTCGAACGCGATACCCGTCATATGACGACTGGTCGCCGCGAACGCCAACGTCCACTCTGTCCGCGGGCCTTTCAATGCATGTCGGTTCCCGAAAAACCGATGCCCCCTTTGGGGCGGCATGCATTAGCGGCGGGGGCCAGGTGGGCAGCCCCGAGTTGTCCACCTGTCTCGCTTCTTTCGTCGCTGGCGCCTGATCAATCGATGGAACCGGATGCGCTCAGCTGGCTTCGGGCGCCTGGCTCTTGGGCACGCCGACCCAGTCGGCCGCGATCTCGGCGAACAGCCAGTCGCGGAACGCCCTGACTTTTTTCTGGCGCAGCGCGCCTTCGGGATAGACGACGTAGTAGCTGGCCGCTGATTTCAGCGCGAGGTCGAAGGGTCGCACCAGCCGCCCGGCCGCGAGGTCGGCCGAGACCAGCGCGCTGCGGCCGAGCAGCACGCCTTCGCCATGCACCGCGGCCTCGACGGCGAAGGTGGCGGAATCGAAGCGCACGCCGCGTTTGGGGTCGATGCCTTCGACGCCGGCCTGTTCAAGCCATGTCGCCCAGTCGATGCGGAAGGCGTCGTGGATCAGCTTGTGATGCCTCAAATCCCCGGGCTGCCGCAGCGGGTGCTCGCCTTGCAGCAGTTCCGGGCTGCAGACCGGGAAGACCTCCTCGTCGGCGAGGAATTCCGCCGTCACCCCGGTATAGCCGCCGCGGCCGTAGCGGATGGATATGTCGATGCCGTCGCTGACGAAATCGGCCAGCACGCCCGAAGTCGCCAGCCGCACGTCGACGTCGGGATTGGCGCGATGGAAGCGGTGCAGCCTCGGCACCAGCCAGCGGCCGGCAAAGCCGTCCGACGTGCTGACGTTCAGGATGCGCGTCGAGCGGTCGGGCATGGCGGCGATGGTGGCGGCGGCGATCTGGTCGAGCGCCTTGCCGACCTCCGCCGCATAGGCCGCGCCGACAACGGTCAGCCGCACGGAGCGCGTGCCGCGATCGAAGAGCTGGATGCCCAGCCTGTCCTCGATGTTGCGGATGGCGCGGCTGACGGCGCCATGGGTGAGGTTGAGCTCTTGCGCCGCCTTGGAGAAGCTCAAATGCCTGGCGGCCGCGTCGAAGGCGGGCAAGGCGGTGAGGGGCGGCAATC
>NZ_RZSJ01000919.1:0-1398 GCF_003998025.1 Mesorhizobium sp. M8A.F.Ca.ET.021.01.1.1 | reverse complement strand
GTGCTGATCGCCGTCGGCAATTCCGGCGAGGGCGCGCTTGCCGGCATCGTTCGGGATCTGCTCGGCGACGCCTCGCCGCTGGTGCGGGGCGCGGCAATTTGGGCGCTGGCGCGGCTGGTGCCGGAAACCGAATATGCCGAACGGGCCGCGAACGGCCTGGAAACCGAGGATGACGCTATGGTGCGCGACGAATGGCGCCTGGCGCGGCCAACCAGGACGCATGCATGAGCGAAAAGCGGATCTTTATCTTCGGCGCCGGCTATTCGGGCAAGGCTTTTGCCCGCGCCAACCCGGATGGTGCCAAGATCATCGGCACGACGCGATCGGCGGAGAAATTGGAGGCGCTGCGCCAGGCCGGCATCGCCCCGCTGCTGTTCGACGGCAAGTTGACGAGCGACATCGGCGAAGTGCTGGAGAAAACCACGCATCTGGTGATCTCGGTCGCCCCGGAAGACGCCGGCGATCCTGTGCTGAATGCCGCCCGCGAGGCAATCGCAGGGATGCCTGAGCTGGAGTGGATCGGCTATCTCTCGACCGTCGGCGTCTATGGCGATCATGGCGGCGCTTGGGTCGACGAAACGGCCGTGTGCCGGCCGGTATCAAAGCGTTCGGTCATGCGGGTCGAGGCCGAGCAAGCCTGGCAGAAGCTCGGCCGGGAAATCGACCGGCCGGTGGCGATCCTGCGGCTCTCCGGCATCTACGGTCCGGGCCGCAACGCGCTGGTCAATCTGGAGAACGGTACCGCGAGGCGGCTGGTCAAGCCGGACCAGGTGTTCAACCGCATCCATTGTAACGACATATCAGGCGCGCTCTGGCATCTGATCGCCGGCAATAGGGGTGGCATCTTCAACGTCACCGACGATGAGCCGGGACCGCCGCAGGATGTCGTCGCCTATGCCGCATCGCTGATGGGGATCGAGGCGCCGCCCGAAATTCCCTTCGAGACCGCCCAACTTTCGCCCATGGCGCGGTCCTTCTATGGCGAGAACAAGCGGGTCGCCAATGCAGCGCTCAAGGCGGCGGGCTATCGGTTTCGCTTTCCCGACTACCGAGCCGCTTTCGACCATTTGTGGGCAAGCGGCGACTGGCGCGACGGCGCGCCGCGCAGCCCGATGAAGGGACAAGCAATTCCAGGAAAAGTGTGAAACGGTTTTCCGTCCGGAATTGCGCCAAAAGGTTAGAGCGATCGAAGCGTCGCATGTTGCGTGCTATGATTCGGGCTTGGGGTTTGGTGGGATCCGATTTCATGAAGACAGCGACGCGGTCGTCTTTTGGCAAGAGATCACTGCTGGCGGCCGCCCTTGGCTTGCTTGCCCTGACCGGTCTCGCGCAGCCGGCAGCGGCCGAGGAGCGGGCGAAAGACCTGTTCGGTGCGGAGAAGCTGCCGACGGCCACCGC
>NZ_RZSJ01000918.1:0-1404 GCF_003998025.1 Mesorhizobium sp. M8A.F.Ca.ET.021.01.1.1 | reverse complement strand
GGTCAGGCCGTCGGGCTGGGTGCAGACGGCGCACGACGTGACCATCGAGATCGAAGGTTCGAAGAAACCGGCGCTGACCGCCCGCTGGCTGACGCTGACCTTGATTGAACGCCAGCCCGAGACGGCATGAACGAACCGAACGCGCTCGACCAGGCGGCCCTCGCGCCTTACCTCGAGGCGCACATCCCGGGCTTTTCCGGGCTCGCGGCAATCGAAAAATTCAAATCCGGCCAGTCCAACCCGACCTATCTCCTGACGGCTGAAAGCGGCCGTTACGTGCTGCGCGCCAAGCCGCCAGGCCAACTCTTGAAATCGGCGCACCAGGTCGACCGCGAATTCCGGGTGATGAAGGCGCTTTCGGACACCGCCGTGCCGGTGCCCGAAATGCTGCATCTGTCGGCCGAGGACTCGCCGATCGGCCGCATGTTCTACGTCATGGATTTCCTCGACGGCCGCATCTTCTGGGATCCGGCGCTGCCCGAGGCCCGCGGCAACGATGAGCGCGCCGCGATCTACGATGCCATGAACGCCACGCTTGCCGCCCTGCACGACGTCAACGCCGAGGCCGTGGGCCTCGGCGATTTCGGCCGCCCCGGCAATTACTTCGAGCGCCAACTGGCACGCTGGACCAGCCAGTACCGCGCCTCGGAAACCAGCGCGATCGGCGACATGGACCGGCTGATCGAATGGCTGGAAACCCATATGCCAGCCGATGATGCCAGGGCTGCGCTGGTGCATGGCGATTACCGGCTGGACAATCTGATCTTCGCGCCGGACCAGCCTAAGGTGCTGGCGGTACTCGACTGGGAACTGTCGACGTCAGGCCACCCCTTCGCCGACATCGCCTATCAATGCATGCAATGGCGCCTGCCGCATGCCTCGGCTTTTCGCGGCCTGGGCGGCATCGATCGCTCGGCACTCGGCCTGCCCTCCGAGAAGGACTATGTCGCCGCCTATTGCCGGCGGCGTGGGCTGACCGGCATCGGCAACTGGACGTTCTTCCTCGCCTTCTCTTTCTTCCGGCTGGCGGCAATCTGCCAGGGTGTCTACAAGCGTGCGCTCGACGGCAATGCTTCCAATCCGGAGAAGGCCAGAACCTACGGCGAGGCGGTGAAATTGCTCTCGCATCTCGCCGCCAAACTGATCGACAAGCAGGCGTAAGAGGGAGACGGGATGGGCCGCTTCGAAGGAGGAACGGTGCTGATCACGGGTGCCGCCGACCCGGCCACTCCCTCATGACCGGCATGACGCCTGCCGCTTGGGAACCCGTGGCGCCCTTGTTCGTTTCCGTACAGCGTATATAATTTAGCCAGGCACCAACCAGACAAGGGCAACAGACTTGCCGCTGAGCGTCCAGAAGCGCCGCGAGAAACAAAAGGCCGAACTGCGCTCGGAGCTTGTCGA
>NZ_RZSJ01000917.1:0-1406 GCF_003998025.1 Mesorhizobium sp. M8A.F.Ca.ET.021.01.1.1 | reverse complement strand
CGGCGATCTCGCCCTGATGCAGCGGATCGTCAATGACCGTAGCCGCGTCCTTGAGGAAGGAACGATGCAGTTCTTCACCTTCGAGCGGGTCGAGCGAACAATTGGAAAAGACGATCCGGCCGCCGGGCCTGACCAGCGTGACGGCGCGGGCGAGCAGCCTGCGCTGCAGGTCGGCGAGTTTTTCGACGTCCGCCGCCGTCTTGGTCCACGGCACGTCGGGATGCCGCCGCACCGTGCCGGTCGAGGAACATGGTGCGTCGAGGAGCACGGCGTCGAACAACGCCGCCGGCTCGTATTTGAGCAGGTCGGCCTGGACGATTTCGGCGGACAGTCCGAGGCGGTCGAGGTTCTGCTCCAGCCGCGCAAGCCGGTTCTTCGAGGTATCGACGGCGGTGACCCTGGCGCCGGCCAGGATCAGCTGAGCTGTCTTGCCGCCGGGCGCGGCGCAGAGATCGGCGATGCGCAATCCGCCGACATCGCCGAACAGTCTTGCCGGCAAGCTGGCGGCCGCATCCTGGACCCACCAGGCGCCTTCGGCGAAGCCAGGCAGTTCGGTGACAGGGCCGGCAAGCTTCTCCACGCGCACCGTGCCGGTTGGCAGGACTATGCCGCCGAGCTTTTCGGCCCAGAGTTCGGCATCGGCCTTGACCGAGAAGTCGACCGGCGCCTCGTGGCGATGGGCGGCCAGGATCTGCCCAGCCTTCTCGGCGCCGTAGGCCGCCTTCAGCCGGTCGGAAAACCATTTCGGCGCTTCGTCGGTGGCGGCAAGCACTGCCGGAAGTTCGGCCTCCTTGGCGCGCGCGAGCGTGCGCAGCACGCCGTTGACCAGGCCGGAAAAACGCTGCGTGCGGGGGTCGGACTTGGCGTGCGTCACGGCGAGGTCGACGGCCGCGCTGTCGGGAATGTCGAGGAACAGGATCTGGGCCGCCGCCACATGCAGTATGTGCGACAAGGCGGTCGCGTTGGGCGGCAGCGGCTTTTCCAGGCGCCGCGCCAGCAATCCCGATATGGTCATGCGGTAACGCAGCGCGGTGACCAGTATGGCGCGCACAAGGCCACGGTCGCGCAAATCGAGCGCCTTGTATTGCGGATGGCCGTTCTCGTGGTCGGTCAGGCCATCAAGCGGCGTGCGGGCGTCGATGACGGCGGCCAGCAGCCGCGCCGCCGCCTTGCGCGCGGCAAGGCCGGCAACGAACTCGCCGCCGGCATTGTGTTCCTGATCGCCTGAAACCGTGCGTCGAGGTGCTCTGCCCGCCACGCTCACGACCACCGGCCCTTGGGTCCGGTCGGGTTGCGGCCCCACGGATTGGATTTCGGGCTGGCCGGTTCGGCCTGTTGTTCCGGTTCGGCCGGCTTGCCCCACGGTCCGGCCGCCTGCGGCTCCTCCGCCCGCGGCGGCGTCTGTG
>NZ_RZSJ01000916.1:0-1416 GCF_003998025.1 Mesorhizobium sp. M8A.F.Ca.ET.021.01.1.1 | reverse complement strand
CGACTGCGCCGAGGCCGACGATGCCGATGGTCTTGCCGGCGAGTTCGATGTTGGAGTTGGCATGCTCGCGGCCGGCAAGCCAGCCCTTGGCGCGCAGGTCGCGGTCGACCCTGCGGAATTGCCGCAGCAGCGCAAGCGCGGTGAACATGACATGTTCGGCGACCGAGCGGGCATTGACCGCCGGCACGTTAGCCACCAGCACGCCGGCTGCCGCGGCTGCTTCCATCGGGATCATGTCGAGCCCCGCGCCATGGCGAATTGCGGCCCTCAGCTTCCAGGCGCCCTCGAACAGCGCCGGCGGCAGCGGCGCCCGCACGATGACGATGTCGGCATCCTTGGCCTCCCTGGCCAATGTGCCGGCGTCCAGCGCCGAAGCGATCACCAGCTGACCGGCGCCGGCGAGCTTGGCCGAGGCGCGCGGGTGCAGCGGATGGGTCGACAGGATCTTTGGCACGGTCTGGGTCACGGTCAGGCCTTTTCGAGCGCCGCGCCTGCGGGCGAAGCCGCCATGCCGCCCTCGATCAGGCCCTTCCAGTAGCTTTCGGCGCCTTGCAGATGGGCGCTCATCAGCGCCTGGGCGAGATTGCCGTCGCGGCGCAGCAGCGCCTCGTAGATCTGCACGTGCTCGGCATGCGAGCGCACGCTGCGTTCGGGATCGTTGAAGTAGATCGGCAGGCGCTGCTCGCCCATCAGATAGTAGACGCTGCAGATGTTGTGGAAGACGCTGTTCTTGGTGGCGCGCACGATTTCGAGGTGGAATTCGCGGTCCTCCTTGGCCAAGCCTTCGCCAGCGGCGATGCGCTCCTCGGAGGCCTTCAGGATTTCGCGCAGCCGTTCGAAATTTTCCTCGGTGGCGCGCGAGCAGGCAAGCTCAGCGGCCTTGATCTCATGGATCTTGCGCAACTCGACCGTTTCATAAATCTGCAGGGGATCGAGCGGCAGGCCGGCGCGTGCGAACAGCGCCAGCGCCTCCACGCTCGCCTGTTTGGTGTCGATGTAGATGCCTGATTTGGCGCGGCGCTCGACGATGCGCATGGCTTCGAGGATGGCAAGCGCTTCGCGGATCTGGCCGCGGCTGACGCCAAAATGCTCAGCCAACTCGCGTTCGGAAGGCGTGCGGCCGCTCTCCTTGTCCGAGTGGGAGAACAGATAGGCGGCGAGTTCCGCGAGAAGGTTGTTTTCTTTCATCGTCAATTGCGTTGCGCGTGCGCCTCCAGGAATCGCTCCGAAATGGTGAATCCCAATCCGGGCTTTTCCGGGATCGCTATCATACCGTCCTTCGCTTCGACAGTCTCATCGACCAGATCGTGGATCATCGGGTTGGCGCCGAGCGAATATTCGACCGTGAAACTCGAAGGCGATGCGGCACAGACATGCAGTCCGGCGAAGAAGCAGGGCGCGCCGGCCCATAGATGC
>NZ_RZSJ01000915.1:0-1420 GCF_003998025.1 Mesorhizobium sp. M8A.F.Ca.ET.021.01.1.1 | reverse complement strand
TTTCTCCTCGCTTCACGGCGTCGCTCGAAGGTACATCCTGACCACCCGCAAACGACAAGTCAGTGCAGGTCGGTGACGTGCCCTGAGACGGGTGCGTTCTGCGGCTGGAACATCTTGCCGCGCTCGGCAATCAGGATCATCAGCAGCGCCGCGACGGAGACGCTACAGAAGCCGGCGGCCAGCGGCGTCACCGTGCCGTTGAAAGCCTGGCCGATCAGCGTGCCGAGAATGCCGCCGAGAAACGTCTGCATGAAACCCAGAATGGACGACGCCGTGCCGGCCAGTTGGCCGAGCGGCTCCATGGCCAACGCGTTGAAATTCGCGCCTAGGCAGCCAAACGGCAGCATGGCACCGGCAAAGAAAGTGATGAACAGCCAGAGCGGCATCTTCATTTCCAGTGAAACCACGAGCCAGGCCAGGCTGATCACCAGAAACAGCAGCAGCGCGCCTTGCGACAGGCGGCGCATGCCGATACGTCCGACGAGGCGCGAGTTGAGATAGTTGGAGAAGGCGAGCACGCCGGCGACACCGGCGAAGATGACGGGAAACATCTCGCCGACGTTGAAGATGTTGACATAGATCTGCTGCGCCGAGGCGATGAAGCCGAACATGGCGCCGAAGATGAACGTGCTGGCGAAGGCATAGCAGAGCGCGATGCGGTTGGTGAGCACGATGCGGAAGCCTCCGAGAATGGAGGAAACCGTCAGTGGCCGGCGATACTCGGGATGCAGCGTCTCGGGCAGGCGCAGCAGCGACCATGCCGACACGACCAGCGCGCCGACGGCCATGGTGACGAAGATCCAGTGCCAGGTCGCGAACAGCATGATGAACTGGCCAATGCCTGGCGCCACGACCGGAATGGCCATGAACACCATGAAGATCAGCGACATGACTTCGGCCATACGCCGGCCGTCGAATGTATCGCGCACGATCGAGACCGCGATCACGCGCGTGGCGGCCGCGCCGATGCCTTGCACGGCGCGGCATATCAAAAGTGTCTCGAAGCTCGGCGCGATTGCGGCCGCGGCGGCGGCCGCCACGTAGATGATCAGGCCGGCGACGAGCGGCGAACGGCGCCCGTAACGGTCCGAGATCGGCCCGAAGAACAACTGGCCGCCGCCGAAACCCAGTATGTAGGCGGTGACCACATATTGCCTGTGGTTTTCATTCTCGACGCCGAGCGAGGCGCCGATCTGCTGCAGCGCCGGCAGCATGATGTCGATAGCCAGCGAATTGAGCGCCATCAGCGCCGCGCAGAGCGCGATGAACTCCCAGCGCGGAATGGGCAATTGGCTTGCCCCGGGCAAGGTGCTTGCCCCTTGCGGCGCTGATTTCTGCTGGTCCACGGCAAGTCCGATCTCTCAAACGAAAACGCGCCGGCGGGCCGGCGCATTGGCTCGTGCTGATCCCGGAATCCGGG
>NZ_RZSJ01000914.1:0-1421 GCF_003998025.1 Mesorhizobium sp. M8A.F.Ca.ET.021.01.1.1 | reverse complement strand
TCGATGTAGAGCGTCTGCCGCGACACCCGCCAGCGGCCGTCGAAATGGCCGTCGCCGCCGCCCCCACTGGCCGGCGGCAGATGTGCGTTGGCGACCGGTCCGGCCAGTTGCCGTAGTGTCGAATATGTTGCCTGGAAATCGCGGTTCTGGACATCGCGGCGGTTGCGCCCGAACGGGCCGGTGCCGTTGGCTCGGTCCATGGCGCCGAGCTGGTTGTTGGCAAGCAGCGCCAGGAACCGTCTTTCGTAGTCGCTGTCGATGGCATTGCCGAAGAACCACGCCGCCGCGACCTGTGGCCCGGGCGTGCCGGCCGACAGCGAGGGCCGCGCGCAAGCTTCCTGTCCCGCCAGGAAGTCGCAGGCATTGCTACCCGCACCGGCACAACCGGCAAGGGCAGCCAGCCCGAACAGGGCGAGGATGACGATCGTGCGGCTATTCACCCGTTGGCTCCGGCCTTCATGGCGCTCAACTGCGCCGGGTCGCGCGGCGGCATGAAACCTTGCGGAAAAACCTTGCAGACGGGTATGGCGAAGGTGGCGATCAGCAGTTCGGCCTCGCTGCGCGTCTTGCGCGGTGCCGTCTTGTCGTCGCGGATTGCCCGCGCCGAGGCGACAAGGGCGCCGTCGCAGTCGCAATGGTCGCGGCGGGCGATGTAGCAGGCGTCATGGGTTCGGCAAACGGCGTCGAGGCGGTCGACCGGCCGGGCCGACAGATCGCCGGTGCGGGTGCCGGGACCGCAGTAATTGCCGATGACGAAAGGCGAGGGGCGCGCCATGGCGTAGCGGATCGGCCTGGGCAATTCGGCTTCCGGTACCTTTGTCCATGGATTGGCGCATGCGGAGACAAGAAGCAGCGGCAGGATGGCAAGAACGGCTCGCATGTCTATCCGCGCCAGCTTTCTGAAAGATGTCCCCACCCGGCGCCCGCCTTGCGTGGCCGAGGGCCGCACGCCTGATGCCACACTGGCTGGTTTTGGCAAGGAAAAGGCGGCGTGTGGGGACCGGCCGTGTTTGTGCCGTGACGGCGCTTCTACAGGAAGAGGCCCCGCTCACGCTCAACCGCCTTGGTGATGAAGCTGGCGACGATCTGGACGCGGCGCAGCGGCCTCACCGATTCATGGTAGACCAGCCAGTAGGCGCGGCGGATGGGCGCGACCACGTCGACGGCCACCAGCTCCGGCATCGAGCGGGCGACGAAGGTGTGCAGGATGCCGATGCCGGCGCCCGAGCGCACGGCTTCGGCTTGGCCGAGCGCAGAAGAGATGGCGAAGCTGGTGCGCCAGTCCGCGCTGAATTCGGCCGCGTAGTCGAGCGACGGGCTGACGATGAGGTCCGGCACATAGCCGATGAGGGTGTGCCGGCCGAGTTCGGCGGCGGTTCTGGGCAGTCCATTGGCTTCGGCGTAGGCGCGCGACGCGAACA
>NZ_RZSJ01000913.1:0-1425 GCF_003998025.1 Mesorhizobium sp. M8A.F.Ca.ET.021.01.1.1 | reverse complement strand
GTATAGTAGCTGATGCCGGTGCGCTGGTCGGTCGTCGTGTCCGGCGAGGTTCGTTCGACCGTCCCGTTGATCTGCGGCGTGGTGCGCTGGTTGAAGGCCGAGAAGCGCAGCGCCGCCGGCTGGCCGACCCACAGCTGGTCGATGTCGCTCGGCGCGATCTTGGCCTCGACCGTCAGGCTGTCGCTGTCGGGCACGATCTGCATGATCGTCTGGCCAGGGGTGATGACGCCGCCGACGGTGTGGGCGATGGATTGCTGCACGATGCCGTCCTGCGGCGCGCGGATGTCGATGCGCCTGAGCTGGTCCTCGGCGGCGATCTTGCGCTCCGTCAGTTCGCCGACCTTGCCGTCGATCTCGCGCAAATCCTTGTTGACGTCGGTGCTGAGTTCGAGGTCGATCTGGAGGATCTGCAAATTGATCTCGGCGATCTTGCCCTGGGCCTGCGCCAGGGCCGCCGTCAACTGGCCGCGCTCGCCATCGAGCCGCGCCGACTCGCGCTCCATGGCGGTCAGGCGGTCGATCGAGATCAGCCGCTTCTTCCACAGCGCGCGTATGCTGGCCAGTTCCTCCTCGACAAGCGCGATTTCTTGCGACTTGGCTTCCGCCTGGGCCGTGTCCCCGCCAATCTCTTTCTGCAGCTGCAGGATGCGCTCCTGCAACTGGCCCTTCCGGCCGGAACGATCCGCACGCCTTGTCTCGAAGACCTGTTCCTCGCCGGCGATGATCTCCGCGATCGCCGCATCACCGCGACGATCGAGAATATCTCTGGGGAAGGCGATGGCATCGGCACCCCGGCGCTCCGCTTCGAGGCGCGCCTCGCGTGCCGACAACTGATCGAGGGCCTTGGTGACGACGGCGAGGTTGGCCGCCGGCACGGTGGGATCGAGGCGCACGAGCAGCGCCCCGCGCTTGACACGGTCGCCGTCACGCGCCGCGATCTCGCCGACGATGCCGCCGGTCGAATGCTGTACGTCCTTGACGTGGGAATCCACGACGAGGACCCCCGACGCGATGACCGCTCCCGAGATCCGCGTCAGCGAGGCCCAGCCGCCGACGCCGCCGACCAGCACCGCGACCGCGACGAGGCCCCAGCCCATGTAGCGTTGAATGGACTGGTAGGAGGAACTCGGCATCATCCCTCCCCTTTACTCGCCTGCCGCCGCCGCGCCCGGCCGCGGCGCCGGCTCCTCGGTGGCGAGCCTGAGGTGCGGCACGGCGCTCACCGCCGGTTGCGGCCGCGGAAACAGCTTGGCCAAGACATCGTCCTTGAGCCCGAACGCCTGGACGCGGCCCTGGCTCATGGCGAGGATGAAATCGACCGTGCCGAGCGCGCTTGGCCGGTGTGCCACGAGCACGACGATGCCGCCACGTTGCCGCACCGACACAATAGCCTGAAACAGCGCCTGTTCGCCTTCGGCGTCGAGG
>NZ_RZSJ01000912.1:0-1426 GCF_003998025.1 Mesorhizobium sp. M8A.F.Ca.ET.021.01.1.1 | reverse complement strand
GCGATCCACAGGGTGCGGCGCAGCCGAGCATTGCCGAATTTGGAAAGGCGGGTCTGGCCCCGATATTGGCCTGACTGCTGTGTCGAGAGGTTCAGCCCGCAGAACTTTGACGGCAGCTACAGTTCGGTGTGGCGGCATGCTCAGAGTTGGGCGGCGGATCGCGGCAGCGCCGAGGCCCACATTCCGCTGAGTTTTGCACCTGGCGAGGCCTACCGGTTCGACTGGAGTCACGAGATCGTCCTGCTCGACGGCGTGACAGTGACAGTGAAGGTCGCGCACATGCGGCTCTGCCACCAGCCGCATGTATTCGTGAGGGCGTATCCGTGCGAGACGCAGGAGATGGTGTTCGACGCGCATGATCCGGCGCCGGGCACGATCCTTTCCATTCCCCGGCGCTGAAGCTAGCTCACGAGCCGGTCGCCGACTGCGCCCGCTATGACAGTCTCAGGAGGACAAACAGCCGTGGAACGCACCGAGGTAATGGAACTGATGGGAGCGCTGAAGCTCTACGGAATGCGCAGCGCCTATGACGAGATCATGGGCGCGTCGCCATCAAGCGACAGCACGAGCCGCCCAGGATTGTCGGTGATCTCTTGCAGGCCGAGATATCGGAGAAGTAGGCCCGCTCCATCAAATACCAGCTCGCCGTCGCCAAGTTGCCGCTGGCCAAGGACTTCGACTTCGCCGGCACGCCGGTCAACGAACCCCGGATGCGCGATCTCGCCGGCGGCGTCTTCGTCGCCGATCATCGCAACGTCGTTCCTGGTCGGCGGAACAGGCACAGGAAAGTCGCATCTGGCGATCGCCATCGCCCGCTCACTCATCCGCAACGCCGCGCGAGGCCGCTTCTTCAACGTCGTCGACCTGTTCAACAGGCTGGAGGCCGAGACCCGCTCCGGCCGCCAGGGCCGCATTGCCGATCACCTGACCCGGCTAGACTTCGTCGTGCTCGATGAGCTCGGCTATCTGCCCTTCGCCCAGGCCGCCGGGCAGTTGCTCTTCCATCTCATCTCGAAACTCTACGAGCGCACCTCGATCCTCATCACTACCAATCTCGCCTTCGGTGAATGGCCGAGCGTCTTCGTCGACGCCAAGATGACCAGCGCGTTGCTCGATCGCCTCACTCACCATTGCGAGATCGTCGAAACCGGAAATGAGTCCTGGCGCTTCAAGAGCCGCTCTCAAACTGAAGCCGAAAGCCAATCAGCCGCGCCCGATCAGGCTGTGCAACCCCAACCAGCTCCGCCTGATCGGGCGCTCACCGCAGCTCGCTGCGCGCCTCGGTGGATAGGTGCCCAACATCGAGATCAATAATCAGCTCGAATGCCTGCCCAAGGTAGCGCATCTCTACCTGGCGCATGCACCTGGCCTTCCCGGAAACACCCAGAAGGCGCTCCGCCTCACGCTGGAGCTGAACGTAAGCCTG
>NZ_RZSJ01000911.1:0-1427 GCF_003998025.1 Mesorhizobium sp. M8A.F.Ca.ET.021.01.1.1 | reverse complement strand
AAAAAGACCTACATAAGGGATGGCCGGGAAAAACCCGCCAATCCCACGAATTCCAGATCTGAGGCGGCGACCGGCGATGGCCGACCATAAATTCCTTTCCATTCGCGGGGCGCGCGAACACAATCTGAAGAATGTCGATCTCGACCTGCCGCGTGACAGCCTGATCGTCATGACCGGCCTGTCGGGCTCCGGCAAATCATCGCTCGCCTTCGACACCATCTATGCCGAGGGCCAGCGCCGCTATGTCGAGAGCCTCTCGGCCTATGCACGGCAATTCCTCGAAATGATGCAGAAGCCCGACGTCGACCAGATCGACGGCCTTTCGCCGGCCATCTCCATCGAGCAGAAGACCACCTCGAAGAACCCGCGTTCGACGGTCGGCACCGTCACCGAGATCTACGACTATATGCGGCTTCTGTTTGCCCGTGTCGGCGTGCCCTATTCGCCGGCCACCGGCCTGCCGATCGAGAGCCAGACGGTCAGCCAGATGGTCGACCGGGTACTGGCGGTCGAGGAAGGCACGCGCCTGTTCCTGCTGGCGCCCATCGTGCGCGGCCGCAAGGGCGAATACCGCAAGGAACTGCTGGAGTTGCAGAAGAAGGGGTTCCAGCGCGTCAAGGTCGACGGCGTCTTCTATGAAATCGCCGACGCGCCGGCGCTGGACAAGAAATACAAGCACGACATCGACGTCGTCGTCGACCGCATCGTCGTGCGCGGCGACCTTGCCACGCGTCTCGCCGACTCCATCGAGACGGCATTGAAGCTGGCCGAGGGGCTGGCGGTGGCCGAGTTCGCCGACAAGCCGCTCGACGCCAGCCAGACCGGCGAGGATTCGGTCAACAAATCCAAGAACGAGACGCATGAGCGCATCCTGTTCTCGGAAAAATTTGCCTGTCCGGTGTCCGGCTTCACCATTCCGGAGATCGAACCCAGGCTGTTCTCCTTCAACAACCCGTTCGGCGCCTGCCCGACCTGCGACGGTCTCGGCAGCCAGCGCGCCATCGATCCCAACCTCGTCGTGCCCGACGAGAACGTGTCGCTGCGCGACGGCGCCGTCAGCCCGTGGGCGAAGTCGACCTCGCCCTATTACTCGCAGACGCTCGAGGCATTGGGCAAGGCCTACAACTTCAAGCTCGGCGACAAGTTCAAGGATCTTTCCGCCGAGGCCCAGGAGGCGATCCTGCGCGGCACCGGCGAGCGCGAAATCACCTTCCAATATGATGACGGCCTGCGCTCCTACAAGACGACCAAGACCTTCGAAGGCGTCATCCCCAATCTCGAGCGACGCTGGAAGGAAACCGAATCCGCCTGGATGCGCGAGGAGATCGAGCGCTTCATGTCGGCAACGCCCTGCCCGGCCTGCAAGGGCTATCGGCTGAAGCCTGAAGCGCTGGCGGTGAAGATCGGCGGCAAGCATATCGGCGAAG
>NZ_RZSJ01000910.1:0-1433 GCF_003998025.1 Mesorhizobium sp. M8A.F.Ca.ET.021.01.1.1 | reverse complement strand
GGCGTCGGAAGCCAGGAACACGGCGGCTCCAGCAAGCTCCTGCACCTCGCCCCAGCGCCGCATCGGCGTGCGGCCCGTCAGCCAGGCGGAGAATTTCTCGTCGGCGACCAGCGCGGCGTTGAGCTCGGTCCTGAAATAGCCCGGCGCGATTGCGTTGACGCGCACGCCGTGCTGGCCCCATTCGCCGGCCATCGACCTGGTCAGCATGGTGATGGCGCCCTTGCTCGCCGCGTAAGGCGCGATCGAAGGGCGCGCGAGCACGCTCTGCACCGAGGAGACGTTGATGATCGCTCCCCTTTGGCGAGCGATCATGCCCTTTACGACGGCCCGGCTCACCTTGAACACGCCGTCCAGGTTGGTGGCCATCAGCGCGTCCCAGTCGGCGTCGCTAAAGCTTTCCAGCGGCGCCCGGCGCTGGATGCCCGCATTGTTGACCAGGATGTCGATCGGTCCGGTGCCCGTTTCCGCTGCCGCGACCGCCTTGTCGACCGACTGTGTGTCGGTCACGTCGATGACCGCTTCCGCGATCGAATGGCCCGCGGCGCGCAGCCTGTCTGCGGCCACTTTCAGATCGTCGGCCTTGCGGCCGCCGATCGTGACGCGAGCGCCGGCGCTCGCAAGCGCTTCCGCGAAGGCCAGGCCCAGGCCGCGGCTGGCGCCGGTTATGAAGGCATGCTTGCCTTCGAGGCCGAACAGGCGGCCGAGATAGTCAGTCGAATGCAATTTGCACCTTTATCGGTCGCGATCTGTCGCCCGCCAGCGCGAAGGCCCGTCTGGCCTCGGCAAGCGGCAGCACCAGCGTGCCGCGTGACTTGATGACATGCAAGGCGCTTTGTCGCCTTGGCGCCCGGCTGGCGGCCTCGGTTGTCGCGGCCGTCAGCCTCAGCGCTTCGGCCCGAACCCCGGATAGGGGTTGAGCGGCACGATCGCGGCAATATCCATCATGCCGGCCTTGACCAGCGGCAGAGTGGCGAGATGGCCGCGCACATCGGCGTCGCTGCCGGCTTCGAACATCATGCCGCTGCCGGGAATGTCGCCGCGATTCCAGATCTGGCGCACGGAGCCTTCCGCATAGAGGGTGCGGCGCTGTTCGGCCTCGTCAGGCAGAACGGGTGCGAAATCCGCGTCGGTGAACTTTTCCGTGTTGCGGGTGAGAAGGGCAAGGAATTGCATTTCGATCTCCTGTTGTCAGTGGTTGATGGCAGGAGATATCGCGCCGCATGGTCAGACTGTCCAAGACTGATTAGGCTAAAGTTGAGACCTGAGAGGACTTGGGTTTCGAGGAGCAAAAATGTTCGACCTGCGCCAGATCAGATATTTCGTCACCGTCGCCGAAACCGGCAATGTCGGTCGAGCCGCCGAATTGCTGCATATCTCGCAATCGCCGCTCAGCCGGCAGATCATGCAGCTGGAGCAACAGCTTGGCGTCGCCC
>NZ_RZSJ01000090.1:0-14349 GCF_003998025.1 Mesorhizobium sp. M8A.F.Ca.ET.021.01.1.1 | reverse complement strand
TCATCCTCGAACGCAGGGGGCAAACCAACCCGGCGATCTATGTCAGGGTCAATGACCTCTCGACCGGGCTGACGGACGATGATCTTGCCAAGCTCGTTCCGGCAAGGCCGGACGGCATCATGCTGCCAAAATCGAACAGCGGCCAGGATATGCAGCAGCTCGCAGCCAAGCTCAGGGTTCGCGAGGCCGAGAACGATCTGCCCGACGGTTCGATAAAAATCCTGCCGATCATCACCGAAACTCCGGCGGGCCTGCTGGCGGCCGCGACCTATGCCGGCGCAAGCGTGCGGCTTGCCGGCCTGACCTGGGGCGCGGAAGACCTGTCGGCCGCGGTCGGCGCGCGTGCGGCCCGCGACGAGCGCGGCCACTACACCGACCTCTTCCGTCACGCCCGCCTGACAACCATCCTCGCGGCCGGGGCCGCGGAGGTCGCCGCGATCGACACCGTGTTTCCGAATTTTCGCGACATGGCGGCCTTCGCCGTGGAATGCACCGAGGCCGAACGCGACGGCTTCACCGGCAAGATGGCGATCCACCCGGATCAGGTGCCCGTCATCAACACCGCCTTCACGCCCTCGGCCGCGGCGGTGAAACAGTCGGCGGCCATCGTTGCGGCGTTCGAGGCAGCGGGAAATCCCGGCGTCGTCGGCATCGACGGCAAGATGTTCGACCGCCCGCATCTGCGGCTGGCCGAACGGCTTCTGGCGCGCGCAAGGGCGGCCGGTATACACGTCTGACAGCTACTTTTGTTCCCAGCGCGGTCGGCGCATCGAAAAGACCTCGTCGACGCTGGCATAGTCCATATAGCCGAGACGAGCGACATTGCCGGCCTTGGTGATGTCGAACAGGCCATCCTTCAGGAAGGCATCGTCGATGTGCACGCCGATCACTTCACCTGCGACGACGACGGCGCTCGTCGGCGATCCGTCGAGCGCCTTTGGGCGAAACACTTCCGTCACCCGGCATTCGAGCGCCGCGGGTGCCGCCGCCACGCGCGGCGGCCTGACGAGACGCGACGGCGCCATGGCGAGATCGGCATAGACGAACTCGTTGACCCCGCGCGGCGCGGCGACGGACGTGTAATTCATCTTCTCCGCAAGGTCGCGGCTGACCAGATTGGCGACGAACTCGCCGGTTTCCTGCGCGAACGAGGCGCTGTCCTTCTCGCCCTCGGAGGAAAACCAGACGATGAAAGGCCGGGTCGAGACGGCGTTGAAGAAGGAGTATGGCGCGAGATTGACCTCGCCGGCCTTGTTCAGCGTCGATATCCAGCCGATCGGACGCGGCGCCACGATCGCCTTCGAAGGATCATGCGGCAGTCCGTGCCCCTTGGACGGCTCGTAGAACATCAGTCCGCCCAAGGTCCGGCGTAATCGGCATAGAGCTTGGCCGGATCGGGCCGTGGCCGCTCCGGCGCCGGACCCGCATAAGAGCCGATATGGATGAAACCAACGACTCGCTCCTGCGGCGCCAGTCCGAGGATCGCCCTGCCCTCCGGCACGTCGGAATACCAGTTGCTGATCATGTTGGTGCCGTAGCCAAGCGCATTGGCAGATATCATCAGATTCAGCGCCGCCATGCCTCCGGACAGGAACATCTCCCATTGCGGGATTTTCGGGTTCTCCCTGGGAATTGACACGACACCGATCACCAGCGGCGCGCGCGAGAACCGCGCCAGTTCCTGGTTGCGGCGGCCTTCCGTCAACGGTCCTTCACGTTGTTCAGCCAGCGCCGCCAGTTGTCTGCCGATCTCGATGCGGGCCTCGCCGCGATAGAGGATGAAGCGCCAGGGTTCAAGCCGTCCATGGTCGGGCACGCGTGTGGCGGCGGCAATCATCGTGGCGATATCGGCGTCGCTGGGCGCAGGCTCCTTGAGATCGGGAATCGGCGCTGAATTTCGGGTCAGCAGGAAGTCGATGATCGGCGACGCCATGGGCGCAAGTCTCCTGGACATTCTGTTTTGAGCTGAAGCGCACCATCGGGAATTCGGGCGGCTCGGGCAAAGGCGCGCTAGCGCCGGGCTGAAGAGTCACGGATCGGACTCTTAAGCCTTGAAATTGCCACCGCCATGGGCTTCAACGCAAGGCATGTTTGAGGGGCGACTGCGTCTTTTCCTGGTCCGGCTCTGCGCCGCGCTGTTCCTGCTGCCGGTCTCCATGGCTGTCGCGCAGGAAAAGGATGGCGTTGGCGACCTGAAACTTCCCGGAATTTCGAGCTATGCGACGCCCAAGAGCGGGACCCCGCTGGCGCTTGGCGGCGGTGGCGCCATCACCCTGTCGGCCCAGTTGACCGACAAGGGCACCGACATCACCCGCGGTCTCGTCTGGCGCGTCTTCAAGCCTGAAGCCGTCAACGGCAAATTGCCGATGGTCGCCTCCGCGCATGGCGGCAGCGCCGTCTTTCAGCTCGAACCCGGCAGCTATCTGGTCCACGCCTCTTATGGCCGCGCCGGCGCCACCAAGCGCATCACCGTCGGCAAGGAAGCCAAGCGAGAAAGCCTGGTGCTCGATGCCGGCGGCCTGAAGCTCGACGCGGTCCTGTCCGGAGGCGTGCGCATTCCGCCGAAAAAACTGCGCTTCTCGATCTATGAGGGCACCGCCGAGGCCAATGGCGACCGCGCGCTGATCATCCCCGATGTCGAACCCAACAGTGTCGTGCGGCTCAATGCCGGCATCTACCACGTCGTCTCGACCTATGGCGCGGTCAATGCCGTCATCCGCTCCGACATCCGCGTCGAGGCCGGCAAGCTGACCGAAGCCACCGTCGAGCATCACGCGGCCGAAATCACGATGAAGCTGGTGCGCGAAGCGGGCGGCGAAGCGATCGCCGACACATCCTGGTCACTGCTCAACGAATCCGGCGATCCGATCAAGGAAACCGTCGGCGCTTTCGCCTCGATGGTGCTTGCGGAAGGCGACTACACCATCATCGCCAAGAACCGCGACCGTATCTATCAGAAGGATTTCACGGTCGTGGGCGGGCAGAACCAGGAGATCGAGGTTCTCGCCACCGAAGCAGCGGCCATGGATCCGGAAGAAGGCGCGGACTGAAGCAATTCCAGCAAAGGTGCGAAGCGGTTTCGCGTCCGGAATTGCGTAAAAGCAAAGAGACGGCGCATTGGAGGCGATCTCGTTTTCGCCGGAGATGCCCTTTCAGGCCGCCAGTTTCGTTCGAGCCGGCAGGAAAGGAATGCGCCGACGCGGCAGCTCTGGCGCCAGGTCGAACACGCCGCGATAAAGGCGATCGAGCAACGCTTTGCGGTCGCGCAACGGCTCCAGATCGCTCCAGCTGAGTACATCGCCGACGCGCACCTCGATCGCCTTGCCGGACAACCGCGCGAATTCACGGATGAGCAGCGAGGTGCGCAAGGTCAGCGAGGCCTTGCCGACGAATTTGGCCACACGCCCGTCGCGCTCGGCCATGTTCATCGGCCCGCTGACCAGATGGAAAAGCCTGCCGTTCTGCCCGGAGAAATGCATGGGAATGACCGATGCCTTGGCTTCCTGGACGAGACGGGCCGGAAACATCTTCCATGGCAGGTCGCGCGCCCGGCCAAAACCCTTTGGCGCGGTGGCGACGCCGCCGGCCGGAAACACCACGATGGTGACACCTTCCTTGAGCAGCCGAACCGCTTCATGGCGCACCGCCATGTTGTTCTTCACAGCTTCCTTGGTCTCGGAAAAGTCGATTGGCAGCGAATAGGGCCCCATCTCGCGAATCCTGAGCAGATCCTTGTGGATCATCACTCGAAAAGGTCGCCCGAGTTGCTCTGCCAGTGACAGCACGGCGATGCCGTCGCCAATGCCGAAGGGATGGTTGGCAATGATCACCAGCGGCGTGTCGGGCAATTGCGCGGGCGGCCATTGGTCGGGCGTTCGCACGCCTACATCGATGAGGTCCAGCATGCGGCTGAACACACGCTCACCGGTCGGCACAACCTGATGGCGCCAGAATTCATAGAGCGCTGCGAACCGGTCGCGGCCCGAAAGGCCTTCCACCGAATGAATGAACCAGCGCGCCAGAGCCGGCTGGTGCGGGTTGGCATAGGAAAGCTCGGGAAATGGTCGTTCGCGCGATTTCAGCTTGAGCATAGCGTTCCGGTACAACATCGCCGTGACAGGGATATGAAAATGGCGGTGGATCGCTCCACCGCCATTCGATCGAAAACAGTCCGAATCAAGCAGCGCGCTTGCGTCGGCGATCAGGTGTGACCGCTTCTTCGGTCAGCCGTTCGATCGCTTCGGCAAGGCCAAGCGATTCCTGGTCGCGCGAACCGAGCCGGCGGATATTGACGGTCTGCTCCTCCGCCTCGCGCTTGCCGCAGACGAGGATGACCGGCACCTTGGCCAGGCTGTGCTCACGGACCTTGTAGTTGATCTTCTCGTTGCGCAGATCGGCTTCCGCCAACAGCCCGGCGGCTTTCAGCTTCGCCACGACCTCGTTCGCATAGCTGTCGGCGTCCGACGTGATGGTCGCCACCACCACCTGCAGCGGTGCGAACCACAGCGGGAAATGGCCGGAATAGTTCTCGATCAGGATGCCGAGGAACCGCTCCATCGAGCCGCAGATGGCGCGATGCACCATGACAGGCTGCTTCTTCTCGGAATCCGAGCCGATGTAGAAGGCGCCAAAACGCTCCGGCAGGTTGAAGTCGACCTGCGTCGTGCCGCATTGCCATTCGCGGCCGATCGCATCCTTCAGCACATATTCGAACTTCGGCCCGTAGAAGGCGCCCTCGCCCGGATTGATCGAGGTCTTGATCCGATTGCCGGAGCGCGTCCTGATCGTTTCCAGCACGCTGCCCATGATCGCCTCGGCATGATCCCATGCCTCGTCGGTGCCGACGCGCTTGTCCGGCCGCGTCGACAGCTTGACGCTGATTTCGTCGAAACCGAAATCGGCGTAGGTCGACAGGATCAGGTCGTTGATGCGCAAGCACTCGGAAGCCAACTGTTCCTCGGTGCAGAAGATATGCGCATCGTCCTGTGTGAAGCCGCGCACGCGCATCAGCCCGTGCAGCGCGCCCGATGGCTCGTAGCGATGCACATTGCCGAATTCCGCAAGTTTTACGGGTAGATCCCGGTATGACTTCAACCCATGCTTGAAAATCTGCACGTGACCCGGGCAGTTCATCGGCTTCAGCGCGAAGACACGGTCATCGTCGGTTTCATCGCCGGCGACCGTCACCTTGAACATGGCGTCGCGGTACCAGCCCCAGTGGCCCGACGTCTCCCACAGGCTCTTGTCGAGTACCTGGGGGGCATTGACCTCCTGATAGCCCTGCTCGTCGAGGCGGCGACGCATGTAGTTGACCAGGTTCTGGAACATCTTCCAGCCCTTGGCGTGCCAGAAAACCACGCCCGGCCCCTCTTCCTGGAAATGGAACAGGTCCATTTCGCGGCCAAGCTTGCGGTGGTCGCGCTTCTCGGCCTCCTCCAGCATCGTCTGGTAGGCCTCGAGCTGCGCCTGGTCGGCCCAGGCCGTGCCATAGATGCGTGTCAGCATCGGGTTGTTCGAATCGCCGCGCCAATAGGCGCCGGCCACCTTCATCAGCTTGAAGGCGTTGCCGATCTGGCCGGTCGAGGCCATGTGCGGACCACGGCAAAGGTCGAACCAGTCGCCCTGCGCATAGATCTTGAGATCCTGATCCTCGGGAATGGCGTCGATCAGTTCGAGCTTGTAGCGCTCGCCCTTGTCGGCAAAGACCTTTTTTGCCCTGTCGCGCGACCAGACCTCTTTGGTGAACGGCTTGTTGCGCGCGATGATCTCGCGCATCTTCTTCTCGATCACCGGGAAATCGTCCGGGGTGAACGGCTCGTTGCGGGCAAAGTCGTAATAGAATCCGTTCTCGATCACCGGCCCGATGGTCACCTGCGTGCCCGGCCACAATTCCTGCACGGCTTCTGCCAGCACATGCGCGGTGTCATGGCGGATGAGTTCCAGCGCACGCGGGTCTTCGCGGGTGATGATCTCGACCTTGCCGGATTTGCCCACGGGATCACTGAGGTCGCGCACGGTGCCGTCGATGGCATAGGCCACGGCCTTCTTGGCCAGCGACTTGGAGATCGACTCGGCAAGGCCGGCACCGGTCATTGCCGCGTCATAGTCGCGGACGGAGCCATCGGGAAATGTCAGGGAAACGGAATTCAGCATATGGTTCTCCTATCCAGTCCCGCAAACGAGCGCGGGTGGTTGAAATGCATGTCGCCCAAAAATGTATGGCGGACCTGGATTACGACATGCACAAGATAAAGCCGGAAGCGCCAATCACATGGACAAACGGCAGCGCGCGGGTTTTAGAGGCAGTGCCGGGCCAGGTAAAGAGTGCTGACTGGCCCGGCCGTCAGGAAATGTCGGCAGAGATGTCGCAGACACGTCGCCCAGGCTTGCGCACATCCCCGCAATCGTCTGGAATTGTCGATATGGAAAACGCAACACCCAGCCGAACCGCCCTTGGCGTCGCCCGCATGAGGGCTCTGCATCAATTTTCACCGCAGGCAGGGTTGTTTCGCGATGCCTACGCGATCGCGATTCTGGGTGAAGCCGCTCCCGCGGCGCAGGAGCTTGAGCAGGAAGACGAGCGCCGCCTGCGCATGCGCCTGTTCGTGGCAGCGCGCGCCCGCTTCGCCGAGGACTGGCTGGCGGCGGCAGTGCGTCGCGGTGTCCGCCAACTCGTCGTACTTGGCGCCGGCCTCGATACGTTTTCGCTGCGCAATCCGTATCCGGACCTCAGCGTGTTCGAAGTCGATCACCCGGCCACGCAAGCCTGGAAACGCAAATGCATTGCCGATAGCGGTCTTGCCGAGCCAGCCGCCACCAGATTCGTGCCGGTCGATTTCGAGCGGCAAAGCCTGTCTGCGGAACTGGCCGAGGCCGGTTTGCAGTCGACCGCGCCGGCCTTCTTCATCTGGCTGGGGGTCGTACCCTACCTGACGAAGGAAGCGATCTTCAACACATTGTCCTGGATAGCCGGTATCCCCGGCTCGGAGGTCGTGTTCGACTACAGCGAGCCGACCGAGAACCGCGATGCGGCGGGACAGGCGGCCCAGGCCTTCCATGCGGCGCGCGTCGCGTCTGTCGGGGAGCCTTGGATCAGCTTCTTTGTTCCGGCAGAGCTGGCGAAATCCCTGACTGAACTCGGCTTCGACGAGATCGAAGATCTCAAGAGCGGCGATATCGCCGCTCGCTTTTCCGGAGCACCGAAGGCAATGACGAGCAATTCCGGCGGCCACATCATCCGCGCCCGCCGAAGCGCTTAAGCAAATCCAGGAAAAGCGTGCTGCGTTCTCCCGGGAGAAGCGCGTAGCGCTTCCCCTTGGGAATTGCGTGGAAATCAAACTCATTTCACCAGCTGCGGCAGGTCCTTCAGGAACGCGGCCCGTGTCGCCAACCCCTTCGGCATGTCGGTCCGCTTCGCATCGACGACGAGCCGGGCGAACACGATCTGGCGGCCATCTTTCCGCGCCCAGCCGACAAACCAGCCGAGCGAGCGCTTGTCCTTGCCGCCCTCGCCGAGCCTGGTGCTGCCGGTCTTGCCCTGAACGGCCCAATCGCCGGCCTTGAAGCTCGGTATGATGGCCCGTGTCATTTCATGCGCCTTGGCCGACACTGGCATCGTGCCGGCGAGCAGTTGCCGCAGGAAGGCGACCTGTTCGACCGGCGTGATCTCGAGCGAGGAGTTCACCCAGGAATGGGTCAGTCCGTCATCCTTGCCGGGTTTGCCGGAAACGTCGCCGTTGCCGTAGTTGAGCTTCGATACATAGCCGGCAAATTTCTCGGCTCCAAGCCTGCGGGTGATCTCGCGTGAGAACCAGATGATGGAATCACGTTCCCAGATCGTCGGATCGACGGTTTTCTGGTCGCGCTTCACCGCCTTGAACTCAGGGTTGTAGTCCCATGCCGGAGTGTGTTGATCGGTGAGGATGCCTGCGTCGTAGCCGATCAGCGAAAGCGGCACCTTGAACGTCGATGCCGGGCTGAAGCGCTGGTCGCAGGTACCATCCTGGTAAAGCGTCTTGCCGCTCTGGGCGTCGGCGATGAGCGTACAATGCACATCCGCGAGCGGCGCCGATTGAGCACGCATCGGAAATCCCAACAGCCAGGCAAGCAGGAACAGGATTCCGGCAAAGATGAAGGGAAGACGGTCGATGTTGCGCATGGGATGCTCGCTCCAGGAGGGGTTCGCGAGCGGGCTTAGCGAGGGCTCTTGTCTCGATTTTGTCTCAAATGCGCAGTTGTTGTGCAGGCGAGCGTTAACCCTACCGGATCGTAAACCGGCGCGGCTGGCGCCGCGTGAGCAGCTTCCTCATCCCTGCGCTTCGCCTCGCTTACGGCCGATCCCCCAGTACCGCCATGGCATGAACCAGGCATAACGGGGCGCCAGAACCTCCGGCACGAGGTCGATGCCGTGCGTGCCGAATGGACCGCAGCGCAGCACGCGGAACAACCCCATCCAGCCACCGGCCCAAAGACCATGACGGGCGATTGCCTCATGCGCATATTCCGAACAGGTCGGCAGATGCCGGCAGGAATTGCCGACAAAGCTGGACAGCGTCAGTTGGTAAAGCCGCACGAGCGAGGTGCCGAGCACGCGGCCGGGCGTCTTGCGCCAAGGGCCGGGCCAATTGCGGCCGCGCCTCGACGCTCCGGCTGTATGCGCATGCCCGTGCTGGTCGCCCACTGCGATCTCCGCGTTTCCAGCTGATAGATGTGCGCTTGCGCCGGAGAACGCAATCCCGCTCGCCCCGCCGTCACGGGCGGTAACGGCGAAATGGCTGCCGGTCGACCGGAGGTGCCCACCGGCCAGGGTGGGGCCACTCGTCGTGATGCCTTGCATCGCGTCTTTCGTCACGCCATTGAAACGTCGCGATCCGCATGACATCGCCAAGGATGTTCAGAAACTGGACCATGGCCGTGTCTCCTTTGACCGGATTAGACCGCTGCTGGCCTTCGCCTTCAAACGAGTATAATTTCCGCTTCGGATAATCCTGGGTTATGCGAAAATGAAGCGTGGACGCCTGCCTCTGACGGCATTGAGGAGCTTCGAGGCGGCTGGGCGGCATTTGAGCTTCAGCAAGGCCGCCGAGGAGCTTTTCGTCTCACAGGCGGCGATCAGCCGGCAGATCCGCGAACTCGAAACCTTCCTGCGCCAACCGCTTTTCGAACGGCACCATCGCCGCGTCGAACTGACGGATGCGGGCCGCCGGCTGCTTGCTCAACTGATGACGAGTTTCGATGCAATTGACCGCCTGCTCGGCGATCTGGCCGCCAGCCCGGCCCAGTTCGTGGTTCGCGTCAGCGTTGAACCTTCGCTCGCAGCGGTGTGGCTGGTGCCGAGGCTCAACCGGTTCCGGCAGTTGCGGCCCGACATCGACGTTTCCCTCGAAGTCGACCCAAGGCTGATCGAGTTCCGCAGCGACCAGCCCGAACTTGCCTTGCGTTTCAGCTCGCGCTCGACGTCATGGCCCCGTAGCGAGGCCGAACGGCTGGCTTCAACGGTCGATTCGCCGGTTCTGTCGCCGGCGCTGCTTTCATCGGGCCCGGCCCTCGAGAAGCCGGCCGACCTTGCTCGCTTCACGCTTTTGCACGAGGAAAACCGCCAGGGTTGGGCGCGCTGGTTCGAGGCGGCGGGCGTGCCGGCCGATGCGGTGCCCGCGCGGGGCCCGATGCTTGCGGACGCCTCGCTCTCGAAGCAGGCCGCGCTGCTTGGACATGGGGTGGCGCTGGGCGATCTCCTGCAGATTGGCGAAGAATTGGCGACCGGGGTACTGGTCAAGCCGTTCGACATCGATGTCGCGTCCGGCGCCTATTGGCTGGTGGCCAGGAGTTTGCACGATCTCTCCGAACCGGCCGCGGCCTTCGCCGATTGGCTGAGGGGCGAGTTTGCCGACAGCAGGAAGGCGGTGAAAGCGCCGGCCTGAGACGCTGCCTGGCAAGAATCCGCTACTTTGCCTTGTATTTTTCGAGACGTTTATCGAGGTCGTTGACGTTCACGGGAGGATGTAACGCCGCTGGGTCGTCTGCCGGGTTGAACGTGACGACGATGTCGCGCCACAAATCATAGTGGGCGGCGTAGGATGCCAGCCCGGAAAACGGCGCGCAACGCGTGATTGCCCGAATGGCGGCTTCGGCTACCTTATCCCGTGGCGGTGTCACGGGGCCGACGATTTTTGGCGGGCCGGCGAGCGATCCGTCCTTGTTCAAGCTGATCCGAACGCGTGCAATGCTTGTGGTATTGGCAGGCATGCTCCAACAGGCTTGGATAGCCTTCTGAAGATAGTCGCCGATATCGCGCTGGAGCGCTGGTTCCGCCCCGCACGAGCCGCCGCTCGACACAAGTGAAGCCGCAAGAATGCCGGCGAACATGAGGTTATTGCATGAATAACCGGCTGTGCCCTGGCTGGACCCGCCCGCCGCCGTAAGGCCAAAGCCCACGCTCAGGCCGCTTCGTCGGCGCGCTTCTTCTCGATCTGGCCGATCGCGTCGACCACCGCGTCGAAGGTCAGCATGGTGGACGCATGGCGCGCCTTGTAGTCGCGCACCGGCTCCAAATAGCTGAGGTCGGCGAAGCGGCCTTCCGGCGGCGCGCCGTTTTCCTTCAGCATCTTGAGCATGGTTTCGCGCACCGCCCGCAATTCCTCGGCGCTGGCGCCGACGACATGTTGCGCCATGATCGAGGACGATGCCTGGCCGAGCGCGCAGGCTTTCACGTCGTGGGCGAAGTCGGTAACCACGCCGTCCTCCATCTTGAGATCGACGGTAACGGTCGAACCGCACAGCTTGGAATGCGCCTTCGCGGTCGCGTCTGGATGATCGAGCCGGCCGATGCGGGCGATGTTTCCGGCAAAACCGAGAATTTTCGCGTTGTAGACGTCGTTGATCATATTTTCCAATCCGTCGCCGCCAAGCGAACAGCGATTGCCGTTGTTGCGTCTTTCATTCGCTCGGCACGACCATATATAATGCTGGCAGTCCGGTATCGACAAGGCGGCGAACGCCACCGTCCTTGCCGGGAAGTTCACGCCGCTTACGGGGCTGGAAACGGGGCGAGTTTCCGACACCGAAAGGTCGTGGTCCGTTCAACTCGTTCCTCCTGAGAGAGGAACTACGGGAGACGCCTTTTATGGATGCCGTCATCAAGAAGCTCATGCCCCAGTCCGCCTACATGGAAAAGCCGGTCACCGACCGCCCGAGCGAAGCCGAAGTCGAGGCTGCCGTGCACACCTTGCTACGTTGGACCGGCGACAATCCGGATCGCGAGGGTTTGATCGACACCCCCAAGCGCGTGGCCAAGGCCTACCGTGAAATGTTCGGCGGCTACGACATGTGCCCGGCGGACGAGCTCGGCCGCACCTTCGAGGAGGTCGCCGGCTACGATGACCTGGTCATCGTCAAGGACATCCAGTTCCATTCGCATTGCGAGCATCACATGGTGCCGATCATCGGCAAGGCGCATGTCGGCTATCTGCCCGATGGCAAGGTGGTCGGCTTGTCGAAGATCGCCCGCGTCGTCGATATCTTCGCCCATCGCCTGCAGACGCAGGAAGCGTTGACCGCGCAGATTGCCGGTGTCATCCAGGACGTACTCAACCCGCGCGGCGTCGCCGTCATGATCGAGGCCGAGCACATGTGCATGGCCATGCGCGGCATCCGCAAGCAGGGCTCAACCACGCTGACCTCAACCTTCACCGGCGTCTTCAAGGATACGCCTGAAGAGCAGGTTCGTTTTGTCACCATGGTGCGCGGCGGCGGGGCGTGAGCCCCTTGCCGACGTCACGGTCAACAGGAAAATAGACCTGATATGTCGGCACTGGAATTCCCAAAAGCTCCGTCAGACAAGAAGACCCTGGAAGAAGGCGCGGTGTTCTCGCCGCGCTTCGACGCCAACGGCCTGGTCACCGTCGTCGTCAGCGATGCCGCCGACGGCATGCTGCTGATGGTCGCGCATATGAATGCGCAAGCGCTGGCACTGACGCTGGAGACAGGCATCGCCCACTACTGGTCGCGCTCGCGCAACACGCTCTGGAAGAAGGGCGAAACCTCTGGCAATTTCCAGCATGTCGTCGAGATGCTCACGGATTGTGACCAGGATGCGTTGTGGTTGCGCGTGAAAGTGTTGGGCCACGACGCAACTTGTCACACTGGCCGACGTTCATGCTTTTATCGGACGGTGGGGCTGATCGACGGCAAGGGGACGCTTGCCGACGACGGCAGCAAGCCGCTGTTCGATGCGGAAAACACGTATCGGAAGCCATCAGCTTGAACCTTCTGCCTCACATCAACCACACAGATTCATCATTTCGATACGGCCCATCCGTATATTAGCTTTGGGACAAGGGAGATCATGATGCTCGAATGGGCGTCATTGCGTAGCAGACCAGACGTCAGGGAGGCCAACGGCCTGTCCTCGACCGGCGGCGCATCCGAAACAAAATCCCCCAAGAAAACAGGTATTTCGCTGGCGCTCGGCGGCGGTTGCGCCAGAGGCTGGGCGCATATCGGCGTGCTGCGCGCGCTCAATGAAGCCGGCATCGAAGTTTCGATGATTGCCGGTACCTCGATCGGTGCTCTGGTCGGCGGCTGTTATCTTGCCGGCAAACTGGATGAGCTGGAAGAGTTCGCCCGCAGCCTCACCAGACGGCGCATCTTCGGCCTGCTCGATCTCAACCTGCGCGGCAGCGGCCTCTTCGGCGGCATGAAACTGGACGCGCGCCTGCGCGAGCACGTGGCCGGTATCCGCTTCGACGATCTGCCAAAGCCGTTTGTCTGCGTCGCATCGGAAATCCGCACCGGCCACGAGATCTGGCTGTCGAGCGGTTCGCTGATCACGGCCATGCGCGCATCCTACGCACTGCCCGGCGTGTTCGAGCCGGTCGATTGCAATGGTCGTGTGCTGGTCGACGGCGCGCTGGTCAATCCGGTGCCCGTTTCGGTCTGCCGCGCCTACGAGCAGCCGCTCGTCGTGGCGGTCAACCTGCACTACGACCTGTTCGGCCGCGCCGCCGTGATCAAGCACAGTGCCGGCGAACTGGTTATCGAAAAGGACGCCCCAAGGCCCGGCCAGGTCAACGCCCAGCACCAATCGCACCAGACGCGTCTGGGCATCACCGGCGTGATGGTCGAAGCCTTCAACATCATCCAGGACCGCATTTCGCGCGCCAGGCTTGCCGGGGATCCGCCCGACATGTCGCTGCAGCCCAAGCTCAGCCATATCGGCCTGACCGAATTCCACCGGGCCGACGAAGCGATCCAGCTCGGTTACCAGGCGACGATGGCGCAGATCGGCGAACTGACACGGCTGCAGACGGTTCTCGCCTAGATCATCTAGCTCTATTCGCTTGCGCACAAACTGATTGCAAGATGCAATTGGTCATGGTGATCTGCGCCAATTGAAGCGGAGGTGCCGATGGCCAGGATTGTCTATTCCATGCTGACGTCGTTGGACGGCTACATCGCCCGATCGGACGAGGACATCGGCTTGCCGGTACCCGAAGCAGAGCTGCACCAGCATTTCAACGACATGATGAGACAGGCCTCCGCCGTGCTCGCGGGACGGCGCATGTACGAGACCATGCGCTTCTGGGACAGCCCTGAGCGCGAGACCGGCGCCACCGAGGTCGAGCGGGATTTTGCCCGTGCATGGCGGGAGACGCCGAAGATCGTCTTCTCGACCACGCTTCAGCAAGTCGGGGCCAATGCCCGGCTGGTGGATGACGATGCCGAGAACACGGTAAAGTCTCTCAAGGCACGGGCCGATGGCCTCGTCATCCTCGGCGGCGCCGATCTTGCGGCGTCCCTGGCACGAGCCGGTCTCATTGATGAATACCGGCTCTACATGCATCCTGTGGTGGTGGGTGGCGGCAAGCCATACTTCCAATCCGGCCTGTCGCTGACGCTGAAACCGCTCGGCACGGAAAGTCTTACCCAGGGCGTGACGTTGCTGCGTTATGCACCGGCCAGCTGAATTGCCCGGTTTCCGCCGCGCGGCTATGCCCGCGCAGCATCGATGATGCGAAACTGCACCGTGCGGTTGCCGTTCCAGTGATTGCCCGACAGCGAGCCGGCGACATGCACGGTCTTGCCTCGGTTCTTGAACAGGAATTCGCCAAGCACGGTGTCGACGGCGCGAAAGGCGATCGCCTGGATGCGGCCGCCGCTCTCCGACTGCAAATCAGCCCGAATATGGTTGGTGCCGACCGGCCTGATATCGACCAGCCGATGGCGCGGCAGCACGAAAACCGGCGCGACATGCCCGGCGCCGAAGGGGCCCGCCTTCTCCAGCGCGTCGAGCAGGCCGAGCGTCGCGCCTTCCGCGGCAAGCGCGCCGTCGATCGCCAGGCTTTCCTCATC
>NZ_RZSJ01000909.1:0-1440 GCF_003998025.1 Mesorhizobium sp. M8A.F.Ca.ET.021.01.1.1 | reverse complement strand
GCGCTTCACCAACCGCTAACCAATCAAAGGCCGCGGCTTGCGCCGCAATTCGTGCCGATGCGGGTGAAAGCTGGTGACAGCATGGGCCGGTTCGGATAATTCGAACCGGCTGCGGCGAACCGTCGGCCGCCGCACCCGCAACGATCATACTGAAGGAAACGGCATGGCGGATTCGCCCGAAATCGTCGGCTCGCTCGAAGACGTGTCGAAAGCCTATTCGGCAATTCTCTGCGACGTCTGGGGCGTGGTGCACAATGGCGAGTGGCATTTTCCGGCGGCCGCGGCCGCGCTGGCGGCGGCAAGGGCGACCGGCACTCCTGTCGTTCTGATCACCAATTCGCCACGCCGCAGTGCTGATGTCGTGGCACAGATGAGCGTGATCGGCGTTCCGCCGTCAGCCTATGACCGTGTGGTGACCTCGGGCGACGTGACCCGCGACCTGATCGCGGAGGGCCCACGCAAAGTCTTCCACATCGGCGCCGACCGCGATTTGACCCTTTACGATGGCCTCGATGTCGAACTCGTCGAGGAATTCGAGGCCGCCGGCGTCGTGTGCACCGGGCTGTTCGACGACGAGGTTGAAAAACCCGAGGATTATGCCGACTTGCTGCGCCGGTTGCGCGCCAGGAACTTGCCATTCATCTGCGCCAATCCCGATATCATGGTTGAGCGCGGCGAACGGATCATCTGGTGCGCCGGTGCACTCGCACGCGACTACGCGCAGCTCGGCGGCCGCACGCTGATCGCCGGAAAACCCTATGCGCCGATCTACGAGGTCGCGATGAAGGAGGTGGCCGAGATCCTCGGCCGGCCGGTTGAGCGTTCGCAAATACTGGCGATCGGCGATGGCATGATGACCGACGTCAAGGGCGCGGCCGACAATGGTTTCGACGTCCTCTATGTCTCCGGCGGCATTCACGCCCGCGACTACGGCGATCCATCCCGGCCGGATCCGGCAAGGCTTGGGCTCTTCCTGGAGCGGCACGGCTATCGTCCGGTGGCCGTCATCGCAAGGCTGCAGTAGGTGGCAATGGTCGCGTTCCAGCATCTTGCGACAACCGCGCCGCTGCCCGCCGATCTGCGAGGCGGCGTCGTTGCGATAGGCAATTTCGATGGCGTCCACCGTGGCCACCAGGCCGTTCTCGAACGGGCATTGGCGGAGGCCAAGCGGCGTGGCGTGCCGGCCCTGGTGCTGACCTTCGAACCGCACCCGCGAACGGTTTTCAAGCCTGATTTGCCGCTTTTCGTGCTGACGCCGCCACCGATGAAGGCGCGGCTCTTGTCGCTGCTGGGCTTTGCCGCGCTCGTCGAGCAACCTTTCACGCGCGATTTCGCCTCGCTGTCGGCGGAAGCCTTCGTCACCGATGTGCTGGAGAGGACGCTGGGCATCACCCATGCCGTGACCGGTTTCGATTTCCATTTCGGCAAGGACCGCCAGGG
>NZ_RZSJ01000908.1:0-1440 GCF_003998025.1 Mesorhizobium sp. M8A.F.Ca.ET.021.01.1.1 | reverse complement strand
TCTCGATCTCGTTCTCAAGGCCGCCGATCGCTGCCTGGTGATGGAGAAAGGCAGGATCGTGCACGAGGGCACGCCGGAAGCATTCGCCGACGAGACCCTGCTGAAGGACCTCTTGGCTTTGTAAGGCGTGCATGGGGCGCGCCTGGACTGGAAGGGAACACAACAATGATAAGCAGAAGAACTATTCTGAAATCCGGCGGCGCCGCGGCCGCCTTCGCCATGGTCGGCGCACCGTCGATCCTGCGCGCCGCCGATACGGTCAAGGTCGGGCTGTCGATCCCGATCACCGGGTTGCAAGCGATCCTCGGCGAGACGCTGCTCAATTGCTACAAGCTCGCCGCCGCCGAACTCAACGCCGCCAACGGTATTGGCGGCCGCCAGGTCGAGCTGTTCATCGAGGACAACCAGACCACGACCAAGGGCTCGATCGACAAGGCGCGCAAGCTCCTCAACGAGGACAAGGTCGACGTGATCATGGGAACGATCATTTCGCCCGAGCGCAGCGCCACGCTGTCAGTGACCGCGAAGGCCAAGAAGCTGTTCTTCTACCCGACGAATTTCGAGGGCGGCGAGTGCAACCGCTACTTCGTCGCCACCGGCCCGATCCCGATGCAGCAGGTCGATCCGATGATGCCATGGGTGGCCGACAACCTCGGCAAGACGATTTACATCATGGCCTCCGACTATGCCTGGCCGCAGAAGATGACCGAGGCGATCACCTTGGCTTACGAAAAGGCCGGCGGCAAGATCATCGGCGCCGACTACTATCCGTTCGGTACCACCGATTTCGGCCCGGCGTTCCAGAAGATCAAGTCGCTGAAGCCCGATGTCGTCTGGTCGATGGTGGTCGGCAACGACGCCGTCACCCAGCTCAAGCAGTACCGCAGCTTCGACATCAAGCAGCCGCTGATCGCGCCGCTCGACGAGGTCTTCAACAAGGACGCGCTGCCGCCCGGTGTCGCCGCCGGCACCTACGCGCCGCAGCCCTACTGGATGGCGCTCGACAATCCGGTCAACAAGAAGTTCATCGCGAGCTTCCGCGAAAAGTTCGGCCAGGAGAAGATGGTCAACGGCATCGGCGAAGCCGGCTACAACGGCCTGCATCTCTACGCTCTGGCCGCCGAGAGAGCGGGCTCGCTGAAGGACGACGATGTGCTGAAGGCGCTGCCGACGATCGAGTTCGACGCACCGCAAGGCAAGATCCGCGTCGATGCCTCGAACAACCACACGCTTTGCCATTCCTATGTCGGCAAGGCGGCGGCGGACGGCATCGGCTACGAGATCGCCAAGGATTTCGGCACCATCGCGCCGGTGACGCCTTACTGCAAGCTGTAGGCCTCAACCGATCCTGACGGCGGTGTTGCCGCTGCCGTCAGGTCGCCTTTGGCGCTGGCAGGCGCTCGCGCAATTCATTGACAAGCACCCTGGTGTTTTCGGAGT
>NZ_RZSJ01000907.1:0-1447 GCF_003998025.1 Mesorhizobium sp. M8A.F.Ca.ET.021.01.1.1 | reverse complement strand
GGCCATTATCTGGTCGAACCGCGTCGCGACGTCGCCATTGAGCGCGATGGCGGCCGCGGCCGTCACCCGATCCGCACGGCCACGCATGTCGGCAACGATGATCTCGTTGCCGATGCCGTTCATCTTGGCGAAAGGGGCCGTGTCTGCCATTGCTCCGAAATTCCATGTCCGTTCGGCGCTATATGGCGGAAACGGGCAGGAATTACCAGTGCGCAGCCGCTTTCACGCGACGGCGCCGGACTTACGTCACCGCGAAGACCCCCAGCAAGATCAACAGGAAGATCACGAGCACGACGCCGATGAGAATGCGCGCGCCGGTGGCGGCGGCGCCGGCCAGCGCCGGCATGCCGAGCAGGCTCGCCGCGGCGGCGACGATGAGAAGAATGATGATCCATTTGAGCATGGGAATGCCTCGTAAGCCGACAGATTTGAAACCGCAGGAAAAACGCGGCTGTCGTGCTTGGGTTCCCGCTCGTTTCGAAGCCTGGTCGGTTCAGGCCGCCGTCGTTTCCGGCACGTCCCAGACTTCGCCGGCCCGCAAGGCGCGAAAATGCTCTTGCGGTACACCCTCAGCCCCGAGCGCCTCGGCCAGTTTTCGGACCGGTTCGTCGATCGGCTCGTCGGTGAGCTGGAAGGTACCCCAGTGGCAGCCGGCGGCAAAGCTTGCGTTGCACAGCTTCATGCCTTGCACCGCTTCCTCGGGATTCTGGTGCTGCGGGGCCATGAACCAGCGTGGCTCGTAGGCGCCGATCGGCAGGATGGCGAAGCGGAAGCCGCCATGTTTTTCCGCCATCAGCCGGTAGTTAATGCCGTCGTGGAAGCCGGTATCGCCGGCGAAGTAGGTCTTCCCGCCCGCTGTTTCGATGACGAAGCCGGCCCACAGCGCCATGCGCCGGTCGCGGGCACCCCGCGCCGACCAATGATGCGCGGGCTCGATGTGGATGGCGGTGCCGTCGGAGACGTCGACCCTGTCGCCCCAGTCATGCGCGGAAAGCCGCATGCCGGGCACCGCGGCGGCGATGATGGCATCGTTGCCGAGCGGCGTCACTACCAGCGGATCGTGCGTCTCCTTCAGCTGCCTCAGCGTGGCAAGGTCGAGATGGTCATAGTGGTTGTGGCTGACCAGCACGACGTCGATCGCCGGCAGATCGTCAAAAGCGATGCCCGGCGGATTGACGCGCCGGGGTCCGGCAAAGGAGAACGGCGAGGTGCGCGCCGACCACACCGGATCGGTGAGGATGTTGAGCCCGGCGGTCTGGATCAGCAAGGTGGAATGGCCGACCATGGTCACGGTCAGTTCGGTACCTTCGACCATCGCGGCCGGCTTTGCCTGTGCGAAGGGGCTCGGACTCGCAGGCGGCCATTTCGAACGCTGGCCGCTGAACTGCCATTTCAGCAGGTCCGTGAAGGGGCCAGGCATCCGGCCGTCGGGGTTGAAGAACAGGGT
>NZ_RZSJ01000906.1:0-1457 GCF_003998025.1 Mesorhizobium sp. M8A.F.Ca.ET.021.01.1.1 | reverse complement strand
TTCCCGGCCGTGTCGGCGGCTTGCCCGCGCCCGAACTCTCGACGCTGACGTTTATTGCTCCCCATTTCACCGCCAAGGCGATTATCGGCCTGGCGCTGCCGCTTTATCTCGTCACCATGGCCTCGCAGAACCTGTCGGGGCTGGCGGTATTGCGGGCGGCCGGCTACCACCCTGAACCTGGGCCGCTGATCGGTATCACCGGCCTGTTTTCGCTGCTGTCGGCGCCGTTCGGGGCCGGAACCACCAATCTGGCGGCCATCTCGGCGGCCATTTGCACCGGACCTGACGTTCATCCCGACCCCGCCGAGCGCTGGAAGACGGGTCCGTTCTATGCGCTTGCCTATCTGATCTTCGCGATTTTCGGCGCTTCGCTGGTGGCGATCTTCGCCGTCCTGCCGCAGAGCCTGATCGTGCTGGTGGCGGGCCTGGCGCTGATGGCCTCGCTGGCCAACGCGCTGGCGATTGCGCTCAAGGACGAAGGCAACCGCATGGCCGCCACCGTCACCTTCGTCGTCACCGCCTCCGGGCTGACGCTGTTCGGCGTCGCCGCGGCTTTTTGGGGCCTTGTCGCCGGGCTGGTCGTGCTTTTCCTCGATATGCTCAAAAAGCGATAATCATTTCAGAACCTTGTCCGGTTTTGGCGGACATTGTCTTGAATCGCCGTTTTCGCCTTCCCATTTCGATTCCACGCAGCCGGTCCTGGCTGTCTCCAACCGAAGGAATGGGAGAAAATGAACACATCTGCATTGATCCGCCCGGCCTGGACGCCGGCGACCATCGCGTTGATGGTGATCGGCTTCATGGTGTTCTGGCCGCTCGGCTTCGCCATGCTCGCCTACATCATCTGGGGCGACCGGCTCGAGGGCTTCAAGCGTGACGTCAACCGTGCGACCGACGGCATCTTCGCCGGCTGCCGCCGTGGTTCCGACAAGGCCGCGCGCTGGGGCAATGGCTCCGCTCGCACCGGCAACGTCGCTTTCGACGATTGGCGCGAAAAGGAGCTTGAGCGTCTGAACGAAGAGCGCCGCAAGCTCGACGAGATGTTGACCCAGTTCGACGAATACGCTCGTGAATTGCGCCGCGCCAAGGATCAGGACGAGTTCGACCGGTTCATGGCCAACCGCAACAAGTCGACGGCTCCGGCGAAAACCGAACCGAGCACCGGAACGGCCCCCACCAAGCGTGGCAAAGGCTCGAACCTGCTCGACGACTGAGGCCCAGCGACAGGGCCAAGGTATGATGACGGCGTCGCGCGAGCGGCGCCGTTTCTTTTTTGTTCTATTCGTTTTCCTCGAATCGCGTATCGTCCGGCCATGACCATCGGGTTCTTCCGCAATCTGACGAAGCCCAAGCCCACGCCTGCCGTGGAACGGGAATACTGTGTCGCCGGACGCACGCTGCCGCTCAAGATCGTCGAGAGCGCCAGGGCAAAGCGCCTGACGCTGCGTATCGATTCC
>NZ_RZSJ01000905.1:0-1468 GCF_003998025.1 Mesorhizobium sp. M8A.F.Ca.ET.021.01.1.1 | reverse complement strand
CCCGGACTGGCTGTCGCTTGTCGGCCTCGCGGTCGTCGGCGGCTCCGGCCTGCTGACCATGGTGCGCGAAGAAGTGCGGCTGGGTACGGTGCGCTGGAACCCGTTTTCGCGCGCCCGGCTTTGAGTTGCCGCGGTCCGATAAGTTGCACCGCCCCCGTGACGGCTGATATGCGGGCCCAATGACGACCAAATCCTTGCCGGAGCTTCCAGTATCCGCCGTGCTGCCCGCGCTGAGCGAGGCGCTCGGCTCCGGCAACAGCGCCGTGCTGGTGGCGCCACCCGGTGCCGGCAAGACCACGCTGGTGCCGTTGGCGCTGCTCGACGCGCCCTGGCTGGGCACGGGCAAGATCGTGTTGCTCGAACCGCGCCGGCTGGCCGCCCGCGCCGCCGCGCGGCGCATGGCCGAATTGCTGGGCGAGGAACCGGGCGCCACGGTGGGCTACGCCATGCGGATGGAAAACCGCACCTCGGCACGGACCAAAATTCTGGTCGTCACCGAAGGCGTTCTGTCGCGGATGGTTCTTGACGACCCTGAACTGCCCGGCGTTTCGGCAATCATTTTCGACGAATTCCACGAGCGCTCGCTCGACGGCGATTTCGGTCTCTCTCTCGCCCTCGACGTGCAGGGCGCACTACGGCCGGATTTGCGTCTGCTGGTGATGTCGGCGACGCTGGACGGCGCACGGGTCGCGAAACTCCTGTCGGGCGCGCCGGTGATCGAAAGCCAGGGCCGCGCCTTCCCCGTCGATGTCAGCTATGATGAACGGCCGGCTGGCATCGCCATCGAGGATGCCATGGCCAGAGCGATCCGAGCGGCGCTTGCCGAGGAGAGCGGCAGCGTGCTTGCCTTCCTGCCCGGCCAGCGCGAGATCGAGCGCACCGCCGAGCGGCTGTCCGGCCAGGTCGGCGCCGACACCGATATCGTCCCGCTCTATGGTCAACTCGACGGCAAGGCGCAGGACGCGGCGATTAAGCCGGCACCGGCGGGCCGCCGCAAGGTGGTGCTGGCGACCTCGATCGCCGAGACCTCGATCACCATCGACGGCGTGCGCGTCGTCATCGATTCCGGCCTGTCGCGGCTGCCGCGCTATGAACCGGCCAGCGGCCTGACACGTCTGGAGACAGTTCGCGTCAGCAAGGCTTCCGCCGACCAGCGCGCCGGCCGCGCCGGGCGCACACAGGCCGGCGTCGCCATCCGGCTGTGGCGGGCCGAGCAGACGGCGGCACTGCCCGCCTTCACGCCGCCGGAAATCCTCGAGGCGGACCTTTCCGGCCTGCTGCTCGACTGCGCCGCCTTCGGCGTCGCCGATCCAACCAGACTTGCCTTCCTCGATCCGCCGCCGGCGCCGGCGCTCAATGAAGCAAGGGCGCTGCTGCGCGCGCTCGATGCCATCGACGAGGCCGGGCGCTTGACGGAAGCGGGCGCTTCGATCCGCAAGCTCGCCTTGCCGGTGCGGCTGGCGCATAT
>NZ_RZSJ01000904.1:0-1469 GCF_003998025.1 Mesorhizobium sp. M8A.F.Ca.ET.021.01.1.1 | reverse complement strand
AGCAGCGCCCTGTCTCCGGCATTGCTGCGCCGCTGCACGCGTTCCAGCCGCTCGTAGCGATAGGGAAGGCCCAGCGCCTCGACCTCGATCCTGATGTCGTGCAGTTCCAGCACCGCCGCTTGCGATTGCGGCTGGCGCACGAAACTGCCCGAGCGGCGGCGCCGCTCGATCAGCCCTGCCTTGGCGAGTTGCGACAGCGCCTTGTTCACCGTCATGCGTGAGCAATCATACTCGGCGGTCAGTTCATGCTCGAACGGAATGCGATGGCCTGGCGGCCATGCGCCCGACAGGATCTTCTCCCTGATGTCCGACAGGATGCGCTGATGCAGCGAGATGTTCTCGCCGCTCTCGATATCCTCTGTCACGACAAGGCTCATCGGCTTGCCTTCAGCTTCGGGAAAGCGCGGTCATCACCTGGCGGAACCGCTCGGCGATCTCCTCGCGCTTCGCATGCCTGCCGCCGCTGACCTGCTTTTGCCCGTGCACCCAGACGCAATCCACTTTGCCGGCATTGGCGAAGATCCACGCATCCAGGATCGCATCGCCCGTCTTGCCCGCCAGCGAGGGATTGCGGGCGTCGAGCGAGACGAGATCGGCTGATGAACCAGGCGCGATTTGCGATGCGCCGGCGCCAAGCGCGACGCTGCCGCCTTCGATCGCTGCATCGAACAGCGCGCGGCCCGTCGAGCCACCGGCTACCGCAAGCACATTGCGGGCGCGGTGCGCGAGGCGCTGCGAATATTCGAGCTGGCGCAATTCGTCGGGCAGGCCGATCAGCACGTTGGAATCGGAGCCGACACCGAAGCGGCCGCCATGCTCCCTGAACAAGGGCGCGGCAAAGGTGCCGTCGCCGAGATTGGCCTCCGTGATCGGGCAAAGGCCGGCAATGGCGCCGCTTTTGGCCATGCCGATGGTTTCGGCGTCCGTCATATGGGTGGCGTGGATCAGGCACCAGCGCTTATCGACATCGGCAGCCCCAAGCAGAAATTCGACCGGACGCGCGCCGGACCAGGCAAGGCAGTCCTCGACTTCCCTGACCTGCTCGGCGACATGGATGTGGATCGGCCCGTCCGGCGTCATCGCTGCAATCGCCGTGAGTTCCTCCGGCGTCGCGGCGCGTAGACTGTGCGGGGCGACGCCGACGACAGCTTGATTCAACGCGCGAACCGATTCGCGGCTTTTCTCAACAAGCCGGGCGAACTCATCCACTTCGTTGACGAATCGCCTCTGGCCTTCGTTTGGCGCGGCACCACCGAAGGAGGAATGCGCGTAAAACACCGGCAGCAGCGTCAGGCCGATACCCGTTTCGCCGGCCGCGGCAGCGATGCGCTCGGCCATCTCGGCAGGGTTGGCGTAAGGTTTTCCGTCGCGGTCATGATGGAGATAGTGAAACTCGCCGACACGGGAAAACCCGGCCTCCAGCATTTCGACATAGAGCTGCGCCGCCACCGCCTCGACCTGGTCTGGAG
>NZ_RZSJ01000903.1:0-1471 GCF_003998025.1 Mesorhizobium sp. M8A.F.Ca.ET.021.01.1.1 | reverse complement strand
GGCTTCCGACGCCGCCAGTTTCGTGAGCGGACAGACACTGCTGGTGGATGGCGGGATCACCAGCGTCCTGTAGGAACGCGCGCCGTCACGAAACAGTCACACTAAATCGGGGATGCCATGCTAGAAATCGGACCTGGCCGCCCCCCGCGACCCCGACCGCATCAGAGACCGGCGAAGCCGCCATGAATATCGCCCTCCCCGCCGAAGGCACCGACCTGTCGCCTTACCTGCCAGATGAGCACGGGCTGTTCTTCATCTACCACTTTACCGCCGAGGGCGCGCGCACCAGGGATGCCGCCGCCGCGCACTGGACATGGCGCAGCTACCAGCTTTCCGACATGCGCGCCCGCCACGAGATCGGCGCCGATAAGGCCTTGCCGGCGCCGGTGCGCGAAGCCTTCCTGGGCGCCAGCCATGGCTGCCATATCGACCTCGAGGATGACTGGCTCTACGGCGATCTGCCGGACCTGCGCCATGATTATTCGGCGGAAGCCGGCGGGCTTGGTCATTTCCGCTTCGCCCTCAACGACACGATGCTGGTCGGCGCCCGCAAGCAACCGCTGCAATCGGTCGACAACATCCGCAAGGCGATCGAGAACGGATCGCGCAAGTTCCGCTCGCCGGCCGAGCTGATCGAGGCTGTCGTCGGGCAGTCGTTCGACGGCATGGCGACGGAACTGGCGTCACTCAGCGACAGTCTCGACGGCATCGAGGACCGTATCGTCTGCGACGCATGGCACAATGAGCGGCAGGCGCTGGTCGATGCGCGCCGGCACCTGGTGGTCATCCACCGGCAGATGGCGACGCTGACAAATCTGTTTCGCCACCTCGACCATTCGCACCGCAACGACCTGCCGGATTCGATCAACGACATGGCAGCGCGGCTTTCGCACCGCGCCCAGACGCTGCACTATGACGGCGAGCAATTGCAGGCGCGCACGCGGTTGCTGCAGGACGAGCTGATGGCCAAGCTGACGACGCAGTCGAACCGGCTGCTCTATGTGCTCTCGGTGATGACGGCGGTGCTGTTGCCGATGACCATCATCTCGGGCCTGTTTGGCATGAATGTCGGCGGCCTGCCGCTGGTCAACACCCCATTGGGCTTCTGGGTGGTCACCGCCGTATCGCTGCTGATCGCGGGCGCGACCTATCTTTTCGTCAGACGGCTCGGACAGATGTAGCCCGGCGCGCCGTCGCCAGCATGGACCAGGAATAGATCGCAAGCGCCGCCCAGATCAGGGCAAAGGCGATAGCCTGCGTTGTGCCGAACGGCTCGTCGAAGATCAGCACGGCAATCAGAAACACCATGGTCGGCGCTATGTACTGCATGATGCCGATGGTCGAGAGGCGCAGCAGCTTGGCGCCGAAGGCGAACAGCAGCAGCGGCACGGCGGTCACCGGCCCGCAGCCGATGAGCAGCGCGGTGTCGGTGCCGGCGCTGGGCTACATAGTCTTCCTGATCGCCACCGGA
>NZ_RZSJ01000902.1:0-1482 GCF_003998025.1 Mesorhizobium sp. M8A.F.Ca.ET.021.01.1.1 | reverse complement strand
ACGGGGGCGAGACCCGCAAAGGCCAACAGCAGGCCAAGGAACTTGCGCGTGGTGATCCGTTCGCCGAGCAGGAAGTGGCCGCCGATCAGCATCCAGAACGGCATCGAGTTGACCAGCAGCGTGTTACGGGCAACGGTCGTATGCTCCAGGCCGATATAGAGGCAAAGGAACTCGACGCCAAAAAGCACGCCGACCGCGATGCCGGCCAGCAATGTCCCATCCCTGGTGAACAGCGCGATGCCGCGCCAGCGGCACCAGAGGAAAACGCAGAAACCACCGATGACCGAACGCGCGATCGACAGGAAGACGGGGTCGTAGCCGGCATAGGAGATTTTGGCGGCGACGTAGTTCAGCCCCCAGGAAAAGGTCAGGCCGACCATGATGGCGGCGGCGGCCATGTCGACAGCGTCGCGCCGATCAAGCGCGTCGGTGGCGCCGCTCACGGTCAATCCTCCGCGCTGGCGTCGTCGAAGCCGATCAGGTTCCAGCTTTGGCGCATGTGCGGCGGCATCGGCGCGGTGACATCGATGACGCCCTTGTCCGGGTGCGGAATAATGATGCGGCGCGCGTGCAGGTGCAGGCGGTTTTGAATGCCGCCGGGAAAATCCCAGTTGGTGTCGGCTTCGAAGTATTTCGGGTCGCCGATGATCGGACAGCCGATATAGGCGGCGTGGACGCGGAGCTGGTGCGTGCGGCCCGTATGAGGCTCCATCTCCAGCCAGGTCATGGTCTGCGCCGCCTGCTCGATGATGCGGTAATAGGACACGGCGTGGTCGGCGCCCTTTTCGCCATGCGCGGCGATGCGCACGCGGTCGCCGTCCGGCGTCGCCTCCTTGATCAGCCAGGTCGAGATCTTGTCCTCGCGCTTGGGCGGCACGCCCTTGACCAGCGCCCAGTAGGTCTTCTTGGTTTCCCGTGCCCGGAACGCCTCGGAGAGCTTCATGGCGGCCAGCCTGGTACGGGCGACGACCAGCACGCCCGACGTATCGCGGTCGAGCCGATGCACCAGCCGCGGCTTCTCGCCCTTCTGGTTGCGCCAGGCTTCCAGCATGTCGTCGACATTGCGCGTGACGCCGGAGCCGCCCTGAACGGCGAGGCCCGCCGGCTTGTTGAAGACGAAGACCTTCGGATCCTCATGGATCAGCATCTTGGCGAGCACATCGGCGTCACCCTGGTTGCGGATCGAGTGGCCTGTGAGCGCGCTCTCGCCCTTCTTGTCCACCTCGAGCGGCGGCACACGCACCATCTGGCCCGGCTCGACACGGGTGTCGGCCTTGACCCGACCGCCATCGACGCGGATCTGGCCGGAGCGCAGCAGCTTCTGCAGATGGCCGAAGCCAAGACCCGGGAAATGGGTCTTGAACCAGCGATCGAGTCGCATGCCCGCCTCGCCGGCCTCCACCGTGATCTGTTCAACGCCTGCCATGTCTTTTTCGCTTATCCGTTTCCCGAGCAGGGCTCTTGGCCTGCGTTTGGCGCGGC
>NZ_RZSJ01000901.1:0-1485 GCF_003998025.1 Mesorhizobium sp. M8A.F.Ca.ET.021.01.1.1 | reverse complement strand
TTGCGGATCTGTCAATCGACGACATGATCGCGGAGTTTCGTGCGGCCACCAAGCGCGGTTCGATCGCCGCCATGGAAGGCGCCGAGGTGCATGCCGACTGGCTGGCGGCAGGCGCGCCGGCGCCGGTCGACCCGCATGTGAGTGGACCCTTGTCGCGGGCGGCCATGCTGCCGACGCCGGTCTACATCAGGGCCTTGCGCCGCCGCACTGCTCTGGCAGCAGCCATGGATGAGCGGCTGACATCGGTTGATGTGCTGGCTCTGCCGACCACGCCGGTGACGGCGCCGACCATCGCTTACATGGCCGAGGATGCCGAGTTGCGCGACCACGTCGAAGGCCTGCTGCTGCGCAACACGCAGGTCGCCAACCAGTTCGACCTCTGCGCGATCTCGCTGCCAATGCCGGGCACGGCGCTGCCGGCTGGCCTGATGCTGGTCGCGCGCAACGGCCACGACCATCGTCTGCTGCGGATAGCGGCTGAAGTGGAGAGCCTGCTGTGACGAGCAGCGTGCCCACGGCAATCAGTGCGCCGCGCAGCGCCTGCGCTCGGCTTTGCCAGAGGCGCGTTCGATACGCGTAACGACCAGCATGGGCGGGTCGTTCGGCTCACCGCGATGCTGGATCGATCCTCTGACGACGAGCTTTCCCGCTTGAAGCTTGTCGGAAGTGTCGGGTGCGGCCCTGTCTTGCAGCGCCAATTCGGTGGTGTTGAGCGCCACGCCTTTGATGACCTTGCCGGTGGCCAGATCCAGCGCGTTACCCGAGGGACAAGGGTCTCTGAAGCAGACGATTCCATTGCTGCAGTAGACATAGTCGCTGCCCTCTGCCGCAGCGAGTGCAGGCAAGGCCGCGGTCGAACACGCGGCGAGAACCAAGGATGCCAAGCGACGATACAACATGACTTTCAGCGTCACCAACAATTGAAGCGAAACCGCGGTGTATTTCACGTGTCGGCCGGAAACCGCCGCCGGTAATGATCGACCACTTCGGGATTGCGCAGATTGACAGGCAGCTTGCCGGCCAGCACCAGCAGGGTCTCGCCGGCCGCGCCGACGCCCATGCGCATCATCGATTCCTCGGTAATCCCTGCCATATGCGGGGTGATGATGACATTGTCGAAGCCGAAATAGGGATGATTTGCCGGTAGCGGCTGTGTCGAGAAAACGTCGAGCGCGGCGCCGCCAATGCGGCGCTGCCGCAAGGCCTCGATCAGCGCGTCGTCGTCGACGACCGGCCCACGCGACACGTTGATCAGCAGTGCGTTGGGTTTCATGCGGGCGATGCGCTCGCGGCTGATCAGGCCGCGCGTCTCCGGCGTCAGCGGGCAGCAGAGCACGATGATGTCGCTCTGCTCGACCAGCGCGTCGATCGACAGGAAGCCGACTTTTTCCGGCGCCGGCTGCATGCTGCGCGTCGTTGCCACAACCTTGAGGTCGAAGCCGTGCGCGGCGATATGCCCGACGGCTTGCCCGACTGCGCCGAGGC
>NZ_RZSJ01000900.1:0-1486 GCF_003998025.1 Mesorhizobium sp. M8A.F.Ca.ET.021.01.1.1 | reverse complement strand
GGCGCGGCTTGCGCGCCAGCGATTCAGGCCGAATACGCATCGCCGTCAATGTGCGGCTGGCGCCACCCGAAGCCGTTGCCGACCTGCCGATCGACCATTTCGATGGCCTCGACTCTTTCGACGATTTGCCACGCGATGGTCGCTGCGTGCGCGATATGTGGTTTTAGAAGATGGTTCGCGGAACCTGGCGCTCGATAGCCGGAGACAGGCCATCGTTCCGGTTGCCCGACGCCTGTTCACGTGGATGCTCGGTCGTAACAGCGGGCTGAGGTGCGGCGTTGGGCACGACCACAAGCTGCGGCATCTGCTTGTAGGAAAAGCCGCCGCGGATACCGCCCATCTTGCCGGCGACAATCCCTGTCGCCGCCTTTTCAAGATTGCGGTCGTAGGGCGTCTCGGCGGCAGCCGGTACCACTATCACGGCCAAGAGGGCCGCGCCGTACAGAAGCGTCTTCATTCTCGTTGTCTCCCTGCCTGGCTGCTGTCTAGCAGGGCGCCGTTGAAAAACGGCCAAGGGACACGGTAAGCGAAACGCCAAACGGCAGCGTTAACAATGCGTTACGAAATCAAGCCGGCAAACTGAGTCAGGCTGTTCAGGTTTTGATTCAGGCGCGCTGGGCGCGGACAGTGTGGCCGAGGGCGGTGAAAACGGTGCGCACGATCCCGGCGGCGTCGAGTCCGGCGTCGGCATACATCTTTTCCGGCTTGGCGTGATCGGCGAACACGTCGGGCAGAACCAGCGGGCGTACCTTCAGGCCGCTCTCCAGCAATCCTTCTTGGGCAAGGAACTGCAGCACGTGGCTGGCGAAGCCGCCGATGGCGCCCTCCTCCACGGTGACCAGAACCTCGTGCGAGCGAGCCAGCCTCCGGATCAGATCCTGGTCGAGCGGCTTGGCGAAGCGGGCATCGGCAACCGTGGTGGAAAGCCCGGCCGCGCCGAGTTCCTCGGCGGCGGCAAGGCAATCCTGCAGCCTTGTGCCGAAGGACAGCAGGGCGACCTTGCTGCCTTCCCGGACGATGCGGCCTTTGCCGATGTCGAGAACCGAGCCGCGCTCCGGCATGTCGACGCCGACGCCGTTGCCGCGCGGATAGCGGAAGGCGATCGGCCCGTCGTCATAGCCGGCGGCGGTGCGCACCATGTGGCGCAGTTCCGCCTCGTCGGCCGCCGCCATCACCACAAAGCCCGGCAGGCTAGCCAGGAAGGTGGTGTCGAACGCGCCACAATGGGTGGCGCCGTCGGCGCCGACGAAGCCGGCGCGATCGATGGGGAAACGCACGGGCAGTTTCTGGATCGCGACGTCATGGACGACCTGATCGTAGGCGCGCTGCAGGAAAGTCGAATAGATCGCCGCGAACGGCTTGTAGCCTTCCGTTGCCAGGCCGGCGGCGAAAGTCACCGCATGCTGCTCGGCGATGCCGACATCGAAGGTCCTTGACGGGAACACCTCGCCGAACAGGTCAAGGCCGGTGCCACTCGGCATTGCGG